>JAISAX010000542.1 GCA_031266495.1 Opitutaceae bacterium | reverse complement strand
GCGGGCCAGGAGCGTGGCGAACAGGGAGACGGCAAACCAGTAGGCGTCCTCGAAACAGAGGGCGCAGCGGAGTGGTTTTCCATCCTGAGGGGAGGCGGGAAGGCGGAGCAGGGCCTGGCAAACGCGGGCGGTGTCGCGGCGAAATCCGGAGAGCGTGGTAATCCGCCCGGAGTGGTCCCACGAGACGGGGATGGCTCCGTCGCGTTGCGGGGAAAAGATGTCTTGCGGTTGCCGGAGGGGGACGAGGTTCATGGCGGGGAGTCAGGCGGGAGTCAGGCGGGAGTCAGGCGGGCGTCAGGCGAGGAGGCAGGCGGGAGGCAGGCGGAAGAGCGTGAACGGTTTTCCCAACGCCAGTCACAGGATTCACTGCGTATCCGGAAGCCGGATTCGCCGCGCAGCCAGCCGCGCAAGAAGGCGAGGCTTGGCGGGATGGACCCGGCTTCATCGGGACCGGCCCCGGCCCCGCCGCCATCGCCAACATCATCGCCAGCGCCACCGCCAACGCCATCATCTCTCTCATGCGCGACCGGCGAGCAGCACAGATCGCCACCCCGTTGAATGATGAAGGCGGCGGCATAGGGCGCGGGGAAAAAATGTGCCATGTGCCTGCGATAAACGGCGGGGATCTCGTTCTCGAAATCGACAAGCAGCACCCGCTCGCATCCTCCCGCAAGAAACGCGCCAACCTCGAACAGCGCCTGATGAAAGCTGTCCTCGCAGGCGGCAACGGAGGAGACGGGTACGGTCTTTTTCGCAATGATGGTGAGTTGCCCGGCGGCGGCGTTGTGCACCGAAGCGGTGAAATCGGCGGGGGAAAATTCGTCCCGGGGGGCGAGCCGCAGGAGGTTTCGCGTCATGCGCTCCAGCTCGCCGTGACGACTGGAAAAGACAATGGCGTTGACGTCATGCGATTCCATGAGCGCAAGGCCGGCCTGCACCGCGAATCGCGAACCGGCGTCCATGCGGCGCGCCAGCATCATCGGCAGGCGGCCGGCGGCGGCGGGGGGGGGAGGCGGGGCGTCGGGCGTCCACAGAGGGACGCCGTTTCCGTTCGCCCATGTTGTCCATGCCGACGTGTCGTTTTTTCCGGGGACGATGGCCGTCCACGCGGAGAGGGAAAACCGGAGGTTCGGTGTCACGGTGTTGAGGAATGGGTTGAGGAATGGGTTGTTGATTTTCCGGAATGGGGATCGAGCGCGATCCGGAGGCGCCTGGTAAGGAGGCGGGCGGCGCGCCCCGGTGATCGGGCGGGAGCGGAGGGGTCGTCTGCGGATTCCGGATACGGGGTGATGTCGATTTTCTCGCCGACGGTGATGTGAAAAAACGGGCGGACGGGCGCAGTTTCCCACCATTTGTGCGTTTTGGTGAGAACAGGCGGCTCACAGGTGATGCGGACGACGCGAAGGGGAACGCGGCAGCGGATGGCGATATGGGCCGCGCCGCGCAAGAGGTGAACAGGCTGGCCGGGAGTGCTGCGGGTGCCTTCGGGAAAGATGAGGATGCGGCGTCCCTGGTCGAGGCGGGCGCGGCAGGCTTCAAGGAGCTGGCCGGCGTTGTGGTTCGGGATGTAGCCCGCCAGACGGGTGAGGCGCCGGGTGAAGGGGTTGCGGGTGGCGACGGATTCCTTGACGATGCAATCGCACAGGGGCATGTGCGCGGCAAGAAACACGTAGTCGAGGAGGCTGGGATGGTTGGCAACGACGAGGAGGGGGGTGCCTTCGTCCTCACGGAGACGCCCGGCATTCTCGACTCCGTAATCAAGGACGCGGAGGGCGCGCATGAAGCGGATGTAAAAACGGAAACTGGCGGAGATGCAGCGTTGGGCGATGTCGGCCCGGGCGATTCCGCCGTCGGCAAGGTCCGGGTTGCGGCGGCTTCTGACTCGACCG
The DNA here is from genome assembly GCA_031266495.1 of Opitutaceae bacterium. The sequence goes on along the minus strand of JAISAX010000542.1, from coordinate 1,603 downwards.
ATGACGTGGAGGGCGGGAATGGCGACAAAGGCGAGCGTGAGGCCGCCCAGCCCGAAAACGGCAAAGGAGAGGGCGGTGCCGATGTTGCGCCAGCGTTGACCCAGGAGGCTCAGGAGGCGCGGGCGGTGCGGGAGGTGCGGGAGGGTTGGGAGGGTTGGTTTTGGCATGTCCGGATCCGCTGGCGGCGAATGTCGCGCGGCGGCGGCGGTGTCGGAGGCGGCGGAGGCGGCGGAAGGATGTGTGGCGAAAGACACTCTGTGAACAGGGAGGGAATGCCATGACGCAAAAGTGTGACATGAATCTTGGCAAGCTGGCAGGTTGGCAGGTTGTTTCATTCCGTATCGGTGCGCGCGGAGTAGTTGACAGCATCGGAGCGCCTGACGCACAACCTCGCTCCATGAAAGAATTCCCACCGCCCCCTGCAAAAAAGGCGTCCCGGCTTGCGGCGCTGGAAGCCATCAGCGAAGCGCAGAAAATCGCATTTGCCCCGATGCTGTTCCACGCGGTCGCGTGTTTGCGGGACTTCGGCGTGCTGGCCTTTCTGGATACGCGAGCGGACAGAGGCGCGGCCGGAGTGACGGAGATAGCGGCGGCGTGCAACTTGAGTGAATATGGCGCCGGGGTGCTGCTCGATGCCGGGAAGAGCGCGGGGGTGATTGTCGAACACCGCGAGGAAACGGACGGGGACGAAGGCGAGGGCGGGGGCAGGGGCAGGGACGGGGACGGGAGGGGGGGGAGGATGCGTTTCTCACTCAGCAGGACGGGACATTTTATCCTGCACGACAGGATGACGCGGGTGAACATGGATTTTGTTCGCGACGTATGCTTCCGTGGGATGGAGAGCCTGGGAGCGTCGATCCGGGAGGCGCGGCCCGCAGGCCTGCGCGTGTTTGGCGCATGGCCGACGATTTACGAGGGGCTGTCGTCCCTGCCCGAACCGGCGCGCAAGAGCTGGTTTGCTTTCGACCATTTTTATTCGGACCAGTCCTTTGGCATCGTGCTGGAGAAGATTTTCGGGATGCGTCCGCGCCCGGCGCACATTTACGACGTGGGAGGCAACACCGGACGCTGGGCATTGCGATGCACCGCGCACGATCCGGACGTGCGTGTGACTGTGCTTGATCTTCCGCAACAGATCGCCCTGTTGCGCGAAGCGCTTGCAGGCAAGCCGGACGCGGCACGGATCGATGGCGTGGCCGTGGATTTGCTGGCACCGGCGGCGCCGACAGGGACGGCGAGAGCGGCGGGAGCGGCGGGAGCGGTGACCTTGCCCGGCGAAGCCGATGTCTGGTGGATGAGCCAGTTCCTCGATTGTTTCGGGGAGGAGCAAATCGTGAACATCTTGTCGCTCGTCAGGCGCAGCATGAAGCCGGGGGCGCGAGCGTGCATCCTTGAGCCGTTTTGCGACCGGCAGCGATTCCCGGCGGCGGAGTTGAGCCTGAATGCCGGTTCGCTGTATTTCACCTGCATGGCCAACGGGAACAGCCGGTTTTATCGGGCGGAGGCCTTCCTGCCTCTCGTAAAACGCGCCGGATTTCTCATCGAGGAGGAGATGGATGACATTGGCACAGGTGGGCATACTTTACTGATATGCTCCGCCAGG
>JAISAX010000533.1 GCA_031266495.1 Opitutaceae bacterium | reverse complement strand
GCCCAAAACTAAAATAACACGATCCGGAAACACTCGCACTCCCCCACCCCCCCCACTCGAACAAATGCGTGAAATATGCGTGCTGGGTACGCTGCTACGCGGATTGACGGAGCACGAGGCGCGGCTGGAGGAGGAGAGATTCCGGGGTCTTGCCGTCGAGTTTGTCGGCGAGCATGTCGGCGGTCTTGCGGCCCACCTGCTCCATCTCGGCAGTGACGGAGGTGATCGACACAGTACCCGTTTCCGTGATCGGAGAGTTGTCCATGCCGGTGACACGGACGTCGTCAGGCACACGGATGCCGCGCCGGAGCAGTTCATGGATCGCGCCCGCGGCCTGTTTGTCCGATTGGGTAATGATGCCGTCGAACGTCAGGCCGTGGTCGAGCCAGTGGCTCACGGCCGCCACGCCGTCGGCGACGCCAAATGTGGCGCTCCGGAAAACAAGACGGGGGTTGATGGTGAGGCCGCGCGCGGCGTGCGCCGCCTCCGCTCCCGCGTGACGAAGCGGCATGGGCGCGCACACAATGTGCGCGATGCGCGTGCAGCCGCTTGCCAGCAAGTGCATGGCGGGCAAAAACCCTTGCTGCTCCAGGTTCTGGCAGACGTTGGGCACGCCGGAAATAAAATGGTGCTGGAACATGGAGACGACGGGGAGGCCGGAAAGGTGGAGGTTCTTGATTATCGTATAGGTGGCCGGGTGGGGCACGCCGGCGACGATCAGCCCGTCCACATCGCGACGCAGGCGCTGGTCGATGTGTTCGAGCAACTCGGTATCGAATTCAAAAAAACGCAGCCACATGCGCAGGCCGTGTTCATCAAGGCCGTCGGAGATGCCTCGCAACAGATCCTCGACGAGGCCGCTACCGCGTTCGCCGAAGTGGTGGAGCATGACGCCGATCGCGCCCTTGCGTCCCTCCTTGAGCGCGGCGGCGAGCGGATGCGGGCGGTAGTCCATCTTGCGGGCGGTGTTGAGGATCTTTTCGCGCAGTTCCTTGCGAACCCCCGTGGTGCCCATGTTTCCGCTCAATACCTTGGAAACGAGCGAGTAGGAAACGCCAGCCTCGCGAGCGATGTCCTTGAGGGAGGCTGGTTTGCCGCGAAATCCGGCGGCGGCGGCGGAAGGAATGGAATGAGTTGGAGTGTCTGGCATCGAAGCGAAGATCGGGAAACAGGGAACCTCGTCCAGGTGGCGTGTCGAACGGGCTGCGTACCGGTAGCTATGCGGGAAGCGGTCGATTGCGTCAAAATCAACTTCCATTCGGGCGCATCTCAAAAACCGGACATGCAGCAAGCAAAGCCGTGGCACGGGCATCTTGCCCGTGTTCCGATGGCTGGTGGCCGGGCTGGCGGGCGGCGCTTCGCGCCGTCCACGGGCTGGAAGCCCGTGTCACGTCGGAGCGGTGAGGCAACGCTCACGGGCTGGAAGCCCGTGCCACTTTTTTTCCGCCAATCCGGCGGCTTCGCCGTCGGCGGGGATTGTCAGAAAAAGCCCGCGCCACTCCGGATGCGCGCCTTCCGTTACCAGCGGTAGTAGATGTAAGGATCGTCGGATTGGATCGGGGTTTGCAGGTAGTGGGTTTTCAACCACGGCTGCGGACGGGTGGCATCGCCGGAGGCGAGCAACTTTTCCGGCGAACCGGTGCGTTGCGCGACCACGCCCATGTTGTGCAGGAGACGCGACACGAGAAAAACCGAGCGTCGCCACGTTGTGCGTAACCACGGTTTTTCTTCAAAACGGAACATCCAGGGCGCGGTTTGCGAAAAAACCACCGTGCCGCGTCCGATGGTGACGCGTTGCAGGGCTTCGTTGCCAATGGCGTCCGGCGAGGCGGGCAGCGTTGCCACTCGCGGGAATGCCCACCAGTGCGTCTCGGCATTGGAGATGCCTGCAAATTCCGGTGCGAGCAGGGCGTCGGCTTCCAGAAACGCGCCAAGTTCGAGTTCGCGTTCCTCGATGTTTTTACCGTCGCCGAAGCGCGAGGGCCACAGGCGGACGAGTTCGGCTTTGGACAAACCGAGCGCCAGCACGCGCAGTCCGTTGTTCACGGCGGCATCGAGGTTCACGATTCCGGACGCGCCAGGGCCGAGCACCAGGATGGAATCACCTGGACGCAGGTCCTTCGCTTCCGGATACGGCGTCGCCTCGAAACCAAGCTCCTCCAGCAAGCGCGCGCCTTCTGCGTCGCCGGCATACACCAGACGGCGGGCGGCGACGGCGACGGTGGCGGCGGGCGTTGCCGCCGGGACGATCTCCCTGGTTTTCAGGGAAGCGACAAGGTTGCGCAGCAGGCGGTCGGCGGCGGGGTCGGGGCGCGTCCGCTCCGTCACGTCGAGTTGACACAGGATCATGCGGCCTCCGCGTCGGGTCGTCCCCTCCCCTGCCCTTCCCTCCCCCCCTCCCCGCCATTCGAGCAGGGGGCTGTATTGCAAATCGAAACCGCAATCCACGAGCGGGAGAAAGTCGCCGATGGACGGTTTTTCAATCAACACCGTGGCCACGGCGCCGCGATTGCTGCCGCGCCACACGCGGGCGTTGTCAAAGCCGCACCAGTTTTCCGAATTTTGCCCGACGCGCAGGTCCTTGCAGTTGTCGTAGTCCTCAATCAAGGACGAGCCGCCTTGCCAGTCCGCCAGTTCCGCGTCGCGCAGGCCGCGCAGGGCGGGGTGCCCCGGCGCACGGATAAAGGCGGTTCGCGGTCGCAGGGTTTGCACGCGGAAACCGCCGATTTTCGTCAGGGCCTCGGCGCTTTGTTCGAGCACGAGCACGTTGAGGCCGCGGGCGGTGGCTTCGAGTTGCGGGAGGCGAACGCCTGCGCCGAGCGCCTTGCGTCCGATGACGAGCACCGCGTTCCGTGCAACCAGGTCGGTTGCCTGCGGCAATTGGTTCGCCTGCGTGTAATGCCGGTGGGCGATGCCGAGCCGCGTCAGGGTCCGGGCGGAGCCGCCCGCCGGGTCAAACAGCACCACGTCACCACCCTTACCATCCGTTGCGTGCGCGGATGCCACGGCGGGAGGGACGGCGGGAGGCAGCACGTTTATGGTGAATGCGTCGGTTTGCGTCTCGCCGCTGGAGAATGTGAAACGCGCCGCGAGTTCGTAAGCCCCCGCCGCCAGGTTGCGCGGCAATGTTGCCTCGACAGGGATGCGCGTCTGCGCACCCGGCTCCAGCGTTGCGGTGCCGGCGCCGCGTGCGTCCGTTTTGTCCAGCGACCATTCGTAGCGGCAAACCGTCTCGCGACTGCTGTCGTTAAGGATGAGCAGGCGTTTCCGGAGCGTGCCGCCGGCCTCGACGTTGCGCGCCCGTTCGGTGAAACCCGCGGCGTCCGGGTCGCCGCCCGCGATGTAGCCGAGTTGAGGACGGCTCCAGCGTCGCATTTCGCGTGTCGCGCTCGTTTCCGTCCAGAATGTGGTGCCGGGCCGGTCATAGACGCGCTGCCAGGCGAGGTCGTGAAAATCGGGACGTATTCCAGGGCCGGATACGTTGGGGTTGGCGGGCGGGGATTGCTGGCGGTCGCCCGGGTTCCAGAGGCGCGGGGCGGCGCGGTCCGTTTTCCAGAGTTCTTCCATGTCCCAGAGTTGCCATGACACGCCCTGGACGCGAAACGAGGGCAGGTAGTGGCGCATGTGCAGGGCCAGCACATCGTAGTAGGTGATGTCGCCCTTCGTTTTTCCCCAGTCGGAGGGTTTTTTGGTTTCGAGGTTTTGCAGGTGCTTGCGCAGCACGGTGATTTTCGAGGAGGTTATCCGGTAGGCGTCCTGGTTGAAAAAGGCAGCGGCGTATTCAGAATCCCACCACCATTTCGGGTTTTTATTGGCTGCGGCGCTGTAGATGAAATGGGGGCCGCGATAGCTGGTGAAGGAGGCGGTGTGGGGGAGGCCGTATTCGACAATGAATACGGGTTTTGTCCCTTCGGCGGCCCAGTGGGCGTGCCATTCGGCGCGTTCCTGCGGGGGCGCCCAGCAGAGGTAGTCGTTGTGGGTGAGCATCGCGCCGGCGTTGCCGGCGGAGTGGTGGTAAACGGCGCGGGTGGGGTCGAGGTCGCGGATGAGGGGTTCCAGCACGTTGAAGGCTTGCCAGCGGCGGGCGGCCAGGCCCTTGGCGTTTTTCTGGTCCATGTAGGTCACGGTGTCGTCAACCGGCGTGTAGGTGCCGTCGATCTTGAGCGGGTTGAGGTCGGCATAAACCATGGTGTTGTGGCTGGTGGCGTAGAGGACGATGGAGGGGTGGTTGCCGTGTTGTTCGAGGAGCCAGCGGGAGAGGCGCGCGTAACGCGCCCGTATTTCGGGCTGGTTCAGTTCCCATTTGTAGGAGCCTGCGTGCGGCAGGGTGAGCGAGAGCATCAGGCCGAGTTCGTCCGCCGCGGTGTAGAGGTTGCCTCCGTAGCCCGTCTGGCCGGGATCGAGATCGTAGTTGTGCGTCGTGGCAAAGTTGCCGCCGGTGTCCTTGATGTTGGCAATGGTGTCGCGACAGACCGCCATGCCCGCCATCGAGGATGAGGGGTGCATGTTGTTGCGCACCTGGAAACTGCGCAGGGTCACGCGTCGGCCATTGAGCAGCAGGTCGCGTCCTTCGATCCGGAATTCGCGGAAACCGAAGCGCACCGGCAGGGTTTCATCCAGAATGGTGTCGTGCTGCCCGTCTGCGCCTGCGTCGCGGCGGACGAGTGCGATGCGCGTCGTGTACAGGCGCGGATTGTCGATGTCCCAGAATACCGGGGGTTCCTCCCCCCCCCTCCCCTCTGCGCTTTCCGTCGCCGGTTCGTTTGCGTTCCACGCGCCTCCCCACGTGAGGACGCGCTCGCCTTCAAGGGCGGCGTCGGCGGGCGGTTTGCCTTCGAGCAATGCGCCGGGCGCGGAGACGAGGGTTTTTACCTTGCGTCCGTTGTTGTCAAAAATCTCCGCCCGCAGGAACAGGTTTGCGAGAGCGGCGTCGTCCGGGGTTTTTTCCGCGGTGATGAAGGGGACGCGAAACGAGATCCGGCCTTCGCGCACGGAGGGCTGCACGAGGATGGAGCCGAGTTGCGCGGGCGTTTGCGCGGGGCCGGGGAGGCAGGTCAGCCAGGCGTCGCCGCACAGGCCGCGGTTGCGCAGCGTGGGCGGTTTGGGGGTGTCGTACCTTTGCAGATACGAGGGCGGCGCGTACGGGTTGTCCGGCGGCAGCCTGCCCGAGACGAGCAGGGACAATTCGTGCGTGCGTCCCGCCTCGCAGTGTGCGGTGAGATCGAGTTCGCCGCCGGGCCAGCCGATGAGGCCCGCTTTTTTGCCGCCGACAAAGACTTCGGCCATGCCTTGCACGTCCTCCAGCCGCAGAACGACGCGGCGGCCCGTCCAGGTAGCGGGGATTTCGATACGGCGTTGATACCAGGCTTGCGAAAACGCTTCGCGGCTCACTTTCGCTTCGGCGAGTTTTTTTTCGATCCAGGGCGAGAGGATGACGGGCTGTTCGTGGCGGTTGTCCCCGCTCCAGTAGCCCGGGATTTTGAAAAATCCCCAGCCGCTGTTCGCGGCGGGCGTCGCCGCCGCCGTCGCCCCGTCCTCGACGGGTTGGTTGAACACGGGAAAGAATCGCCAGTAGCCGTTGAGCGAGAGGCGTTCGCGCATGGCCGAGCGGGTTTTCCAGGCGTCCTTGAAGGTCCACAGGTCGATGTCCGGGCCGAGCGGGCTGGCGGCGTCGCCTTTTTCCGGCAGGAGCGCGAGCACGCGCAGCGACAGGCCGGCGAACCAGACTTTGCCCGACGCGCCGAGCATCGCGGGGCTGACCACGAGCCGTTTTGCGCTTTCGGGCACGGTGATCGTTACCTTGTGCTCCGCCCAGTCGTTCGTCCGCGTGAGACCGAAATTGGGTGGCCAGGGGGTGACGGTTTTCCATTGCGCGTCAGCGAATCGCAACGCCATGCGGGCGTTCTGCCAGTCGGCCGCGCCTCCGGCGACGTCCTCCGTTTTCATGCGGAAGCGCAGTTCCAGTTTCCACCAGCGGGGGTCAATCGCCACGTCCTGCTGCGCGCCCGCGTTTGGCGCGGAAAATTCAAAACAGTTTTTTCCTCCCGATGGATCGGAGATGAGGCGGGAATGCTCGGGTTTTCCGTCGCGCCGCCAGCCGTCCGGCCAGTCCTTGCCGGCGGGGGCGTCGAGAGCGCCGTTTACCAGCAATTCGACCGTGTTGTTCGGAGCGGTGGTGGCGGCGGCGGCGGCGGGTTGCGCGATCGCCGCGAGGGCAAACATTACGGCGAGCGTGGCGTGGGCGCGGATGGGCAGGTGGTCTGACATAAGGGATTTTTAAGGAGTGAAACGCTTTGCGTATCCTGTTTCCGGATGCAGGCAGGATGCCTGCGCCACGGGTTTCCTGGCGGCTTGCGG
>JAISAX010000447.1 GCA_031266495.1 Opitutaceae bacterium | reverse complement strand
CCCCGCCCGCCCCCGCCCCCCCCCCCCCCCCCCCCCCCCGCCCCCGGCCGCGCCCCCGCGGCGCGGCCCAGGGCTACGCAGGGGCGCATTTCCCTTTTCAAGGGACACTTTCCGGTATCATTTACGCATTACGATGTCTTTCGGTTTGCATTCCGGTACTGTCGGGAACGATGCGCCGCGTTTTGTGCGGCGCGTGCTGCATTATCTGCTGCTCGCGGCAATCCTGCTGGGTACGCCTCTGGTGTTCGCGATCGCTGGAGGGCGGCAGGATCTGATCGACGGTTTGCTCGTGTTTCCGCCGCGCACCGAGGACTGGGGGGCCGATCCTTCAAAATTGTGGAACGAACGGTGTCCGTTTTCCCTGGCGGTGTTTTGCGGAGTCCTGGTGTTCGGGATGTTGACCTGCGGGCCGTTCGTGCGACGTCTTTTGCGCGGGCCTGCCAGGCGCGGCGGCGCAAGCGGCGGTGCAAGCGGTGGCAAACAGGCGCGGCGAGTTCCCCGGTTTCCGTTTCCGTGGTTTGGCCGGGCGGGCCTGTTGCTTGTCACCGGGGCCTGGATACTGGCATGGAACCGGTTTGCGTGGTTCGCCCCGTTTCAGCCGCATACGTATCTGTTTTTGTGGGGTGGATACATTTTCGTCGTCAATGCGCTCGATGTCCGGTTTTCCGGGAGTTGTCCGCTGGTGGCGCGTCCGTGCGCCTATGCGGCGTTGTTTCCCGCGAGCGCGGCGTTCTGGTGGTTTTTCGAATACCTCAACCGGTACGTATGGAACTGGTATTACCTCGGCGTCGGGCACATGGGGGCGGGTGAATATTTCCTGTTCGCCACGTGCAGTTTTTCGACGGTCTTGCCCGCCGTCGTCGCCACGGCTTCGTTGCTGGAGAATTTTGCCCCGTTCACGGATGCCCGTCTGTGCGGCATGGTCCGCTGGCGGGCGCGCAGCCGGTTGAGCCTGGCCGCGATGGCGTCCGGCGCGCTGGCGGGGCTGGGCGGCATTGTTGTGTATCCGCAGTTTGCCTACCCGCTGTTGTGGATTTCCCCGCTGCTGGTGTTCCTCGTTATCCGGATCGTGTCCGGCGGGCGCACGGTGCTCGATGTTCTCGAAACCGGCGACTGGAGGCTGCCCGTCCGGTTTGCGGTGGCCGCGCTCCTGTGCGGTTTTTTCTGGGAAATGTGGAACTGGCACAGTTTCGCCAAATGGGTTTATGCCGTGCCGTGGGTGCACGGGTTTCAGGTGTTCGAGATGCCGCTGCCCGGGTTCCTTGGCTACCTCCCGTTCGGAATCGAATGCGCCGCCGTCGCCGCCTGGCTCAATCCATCCGGATTCCGTTGCTCTCCCCGGACAGGACCGGACCGGTAGGGAAGGGGAGGGGGGGGGGGGGGGATCGGATGGGCAGCCACAGATCGTTGCCGCAGGCCGGCATGCTGTATTCAGTTGGCGAGTACGGAGAGCAAAAACCGGGCCATCACAATCAACAGGAAAAGCACGATGCCTGCGCCGCTGACCGCCAGGGTGGTGCTGCGGGAGCGCCGGCGGCGGCGTCGCCGGAAGCTGCGCCCGTCGTTCGCGGCGTCGGCGTTGCCCTGATTCTTGCGGCGCCGGCCCGATGCCGACGAGGAGACACCACGCTTCAACCCGGCGGCATCGGTCGCCATCGGCACAATTGCCGGTGTGGCCTGTTCGCCTGTGGCGGCCGCCCGTGATGTCGGGAGCTGGCCGAAGCCGGGAGGACGGCGTCGGCGCGGACAGCCGGACGGGCGCGTGATGCTCCAGTTTGTCGCTTTGGCGAAGCGTTCGAGCAATTGGCGATGGCTGGCGAGATCGACGGCGGCCACGTGATCGCGGAGTGTTTCCAGCGAAACGGTGATCGACCACGTGCCGGGTGACACGGAACGCTCTACATTCAGACGCAGAGACGGTGTCTCCAGATGCTCGCGGCCGTGTCCTTGCCGGGGGAGGGCGGTTGCGCAGATATGCCGGATCTGGGTGATCCGGAGCGGAAAGGGAAGCCGGACCGGCTGTTTGCGATCCGGCCCCGGATACACCAGCGCCTCCTGGATGAGGGAGGGGGGAATCAGGAGCTGGCTGGTCCGTGCGGTGTGATCGATATGGACGAGTTTCGGCGCTTCGTACGCATCGACGATGACAAATTCATTGGTCTCGCGGTCATCCCGGAGGGCGATGGCGGCGATGCGTTTTGCTTCCCCGAAACGGTGGGCAAATGCCTCGAGACGGTCTCTGGCCAGGGCATCCGGTCCGGCGTGCGCCAGTTGGCTGCGCAGGCGGTCGGCATGCATTCCGGTGGCCTGAGTGACCACCTCGACGAGGCTCGGGGAGCCGGTGGTATCGGGCAAAATGGTCTCGCGCTGGCAGTATTCGCCGGCTCGCGCCGTGTTGCCTTCGGGCGGAGCGATCAGGCCGGTGGCGTCGGGATCGATGGGCAGGCCGGCGACATGGTCGGGCAGGCTGCGTCCGGCAGGCCCGCCGCCCTGCCAGGACAGGGTGGGATCAATCCAGCGGGTATTGCCATCGAATGTGAGTTCGACGATGACGTGCCCGAAGAGATACGGCGAGGGAAGCAGGCCGGAAAGGGCGTTGCCGAGGCCGGGGCTGACCAGAACGGGGCGGGCGGCAAGGCCGAGGCGGCGCAGCAGGACGACGAGCAGGAGGGTGAGATCCTTGCAGTCACCGAAGCGGCGGCGGGCCGTGGTCTCCGGCGGCACGGGCACGAAGCCGCCGAGCTCCGTGCCCACGCTCAGGTACCGGTGCTCGTCCTGGACGAGCCGGATGGCTTTTTCGGTGCGGGCAGCGATGCCGGGGCCGGCGGCCTCGATTTCCGCCATGAGCTTCCCGAGGGCGGGGGCCGCCGCGGCGTCTTCCGGGGCCTCCGGCCAGGCCTGGTGGAGGGAGCGGGCGATTGCCCCCCAGTCCGGGCAATCCGACACCTGTATCCACGGGGCAATGATATTCCATTCGGGCGCGGCGGGTTCGCCGGCTTCCGTGACGGTTCTTTCATCGCTGTTCCAGGTCCAGCGGGCAAGACCGGCGGTGCCGGGCGCCGGTGTCCTGACCGGCTCGAGACCGGCGGGCACGGTTTTCCAGCGCAGGGGGCGCCCGGCGGGAAGTGTGACCGAGAAACGGTAGCGCCCGGTGACGGCATCAAGGGGCAGGCTGAAGACGGTTGCGGTGTAGCCGGAGAGAACGCGGGGGTGGCGTTCGATCGTGCAGGACGACTCGATGATGTCGCCGGGACGAACGTCTTCCAGTACGATCAGCAAGGTGAAACAGCCATGCAGCATGAAATGTTCGAGGGATTCTTCACGCTGGAGGAGGTGGATGTTATCGAGCCGGGCATGCTCGAAGACCTGTTCGCCGCGCCGGATGCAGACCGAGTGCAATGTAATGTGCTCGGTGCGGGGATCGAGGGTGAGCCGCCATTGCGAGTGGTGTTGCACTGCCTGCATGTTTTCCAGACGCACGACGGTGTGGATGAAGCTCCGGGAGTGGACGGCGTGTTCCTGGCGATCGATCAGGAGCCAGGTGGCGGCGTCACCGGCGCGCGCCCCGGTTTCAATATCGGTTACCGGTGGCATGATCCAGTCGGGCAGGGGACCGATCCGGATGCGGTTGCGCGCTTCATCGATGAGGCCACGGATGTTGTTGCCGGAGCCGGGGGCAGAAGGCCCGGTTTTTTCCGGGAGGAGCGTACTGGAGGCGGACATGGGCACGTAAAACGACAGATTCTGACCGCGACGTACATTCCGGAAAACGCATTGGCGGACAAAGAATGTGCGTTTCGTGCGGGCTTGACGTGGCGCGGGCATCCTGCCCGCCATGGACAGCACGAGGCACCCCGCCCTCCGGACACGGGCAGGGATGCCCGTGCCACGGCGGGCACAGGCTCGGGGATTGAAAAGAGGCGTCATCCAGCCTTTGGTCTTCCTGATTTGTCCCGATGGCTTCCGCTGCATCTGCATCTTCCGCGACCGCTCCCTCCAGAATCTCCTCCGCCATCGTGCGCGAGGATTTTAACGACGTGCGGGCGGTCGTCCACTACACGAAGGCCGCGCACGAACTCGGGCTCTGGCAGTCGGAACGCCTGCTTTTCGAACGCTATTTCCCGGACCGCGCCGCCAGCCTGCTCGAAGCCGGATGCGGAGCCGGGCGGGTGAGCATTGCGCTCGCGGCGCTCGGCTACCGGAAACTCACGGCCTTCGATTTTGCCGAGGAACTGCTCGCCCAGGCCCAATCGCTCGCCGACGAACGCCGGGCGAGCATCACCTTTTTCCATGCCGACGCCCGCCACCTCGCCGCGCACCCGCTGGCGACGGAGCGCGCACCGTTCGACGGCGTGTTTTTCATGTTCAACGGCCTCATGCAGATCCCCGGCCGCCGCAACCGCCGCAAGGCGCTGCGCCAGTTCCACGCCGTCTGCCGGCCGGGGGCGCCGCTGATGTTCACCACGCACGACCGCGACCACTCGCCCGCCGAACAACTCCTCTGGCGGCTGGAGCTGAAGCGCTGGCTCGAAGGGCGGCAGGACCCGATCCTGCGCGAGTTCGGCGACCGCTATTTCGAGGACGACCTCGGCCGCACCTTCATGCACCTGCCCGACCGCACGGAAATCCTCGAAGACCTGAAAGCCACCGGCTGGCGGCACACCCGGGACGCCCTCCGCCGCGAGGTGGCGAAGGAAACCCGCGCCGTCCGCAATTTTTCCGACGAATGCCGCTTCTGGGTGGCGCGGCGCGCGGCTGATCGATCCGGAAGTTGAAACCGCTAAAGGACGCTAAAAACCGCTAAAGGAAAACCCGCCCGGTCAGACAATCAGGAGGCCGGGACATGCGCCCGCCGGACGCGGACGCTCCGGAATTTTTACACAAAGGCCACAAAGGCCACAAAGGGCGCGAAGATCGCGAAGAAAGACAGCGAAGCCACTGCAACGAAACCCGGTATCGCTTGTTTGGCGGGGTGAGGTTTTTTTGGTTCGGAACTTGGCGATCTTTGCGAGCTTTGTGTGAAAAATCCGGAAAAAAGGGCAAAAATCAGGGTTTTACCTGAGCACGGCGCTTGACAGAAGACGGACAAGACCGGGTAAGGTAGGCCTCTTTATAGCGACACCGAGCCATATGACGACCGACCGCCACGCCCATTCCGCACCGTACAAAGCGGGGGAACCGTGCGCGAAAAAAATCGCAAAAAAGTCACAAAAGTGCTTGACAGCGCGGAGGTTGGGGTTAGTATAATGCCCGCAGCCCGCAGCCCGCAGCCCGCAGCCCGCAGCCCGCAGCCCGCAGCCCGCAGCCCGCAGCCCGCAGCCCGCAGCCCGCAGCCCGCAGCCCGCAGCCAAAGG
>JAISAX010000445.1 GCA_031266495.1 Opitutaceae bacterium | reverse complement strand
GTTTCAATGCCTGCTCCTCCAAGTTGCCTGGATCGGCGGCGGCGTGTTCCTCTATCTCGCGCGTGAGACGCTTTCGCGCCACCTCCGGCGTCCGCGTCCCCCACAACCGGTAAAAGGTGTTCATGTTGAACGGAAGATTAAGAAGCTCGCCCTGATAATCCGCCAGGGGAGAATATGTAAAACGGTTGAACTCGGCGAGGCTGTTCATGTATTCCCAAACGCGCCGGTTGGAGGTATGGAAAATATGCGGGCCGTAGGCATGGACATTTATATCCCCGATTTTCTGGCAATGGAGGTTGCCGCCGACATGCGGGCGTTTCTCCAACACGAGGCATTTTTTCCCGGCGCGTCCGGACAGGTGGGCGAACACAGCCCCGAAAAGGCCGGCGCCGACGATGACATAGTCGTAATTTTTTTGACGTCTGAGGGGCGCGGGCACGATGGTCGGCGCAACATCGGCGGGAGCGGGCGGACGAACCGACGGGCCGGGACCACGTGCATGGACGGGAAGACGAATGACAGGCATAACGGCAAAGACTGGATGACTCGCGTGTGCCTTTGCCGTTGTCGGAAAAGTTTTCCTGTGGGTTTCCCTAGGTGCGCTGTATATACAAATGAGGGACGCATCTACTTGCGTCCCGATTCAGGCACCTTGGATAGCCCACATGAAAAACGCTTTCGACGCGCCCCAGTTTGAGGCGCATTTCCAGCGCGGCTTTCATGTCTCGAAATTTCCAAGGTTTCGAATCGAACAGCAGCCGAAGCTACGCGAAATGGATTATGTTGATGGTGTGATTTGGTGCGGTGTTGGCGGATAAATGGTTAACTAACGGCTGGCAGTAAATGCGAGCGCACGGAATGATACAAGCCAAAAAAAATGAAGCGACGAAAAAAACCTTCGCGAACAGAGCGGCGGCTCCCCGCAATCGAAAATCAAGAATCGAAAATCGAGAATCGAAAATCCCCCTACACGGTGGGGCCATCAAGCCAGGCGCCATCTATCAACGTGGCTACGGGTGTTGAGGAGAGACCGGTTTCGTTGCGGAAAAGCTGGCCTGACAAAATATCCACCGCATTTGCGCCGATACGCCGGTTATCCTGCCAGATGCCCGCGATGTGCCCGACCTGCGCGGGCATCACGTCCAGACTCGCGTACGCGATGCGCTCCGGCACGGCGTATCCATTTTTCCTGATTGCCGACAACCACATCCCGGCGGGCGAAATGACGGCGTCCGGCTTCGTTTGCTCCAGCCAGTCGCGCACCTCGCCGAGCGAAGGAAATTCCTCTCTCACGCACAGCAAGTCCACCGGCTCGCCGCCATAGACCTCCCGCGCCGCGAGCCAGCCGGCGCGCCAGTAATGATGCGTCCGCTCGTCATCGAAACAGTTCAACGCGAGTCCGATTTTCCGGTATCCGTGCTCGCGCAGTTTCCGGTAACACAGGTACATGCCATTGGTCTGGTGGTGGGCGACGCGATGCACCGCGACCTGCCGGAACGAATACTGCAAGGCGACAACGGCAAGGTTGTCCCAGTCGAGGCGGAACGGTTTGTGGTTCGCCATGACGGGCGCGATGATGACGGCGCGGATTCTGCGGGCGCGCAAAATCCGGTTGATCCGGGCGGAGTCGGCGCCGCCCGTTCCCAGCCAGAATGTTTCCATTTGAAACCCTTGTTCGAGCGCCCGACGCCGCGCCCCCTCCCAATGGTCAACCAGCGACGGATATTCCCGCCACTTGTCCTCGCTCGCCGAACTGGTGAGAAACCCCAGCACTTCGCCGCTGGGTTGCAGCCGCCGGTGCCGCCGCACCTGTGCCATCAGCGCGGTGACGAGCGGGTTCGCGCAGTAACCCGCTTTGCGTGCCGCCGCGAGCACGCGCTTGTGTGTCGCCTTCGAGATGCGCGGGTGCCGGCGCAGCGCCATCGAGACGGTCGAGAGCGCCAGTCCCGTCCGTTCGGCGATGTCGCGCAACGTCGCGCCGGCGGGCGGCGTCCCGCCGTCGGGAGCAGCAGCGGCGGCAGGGGCGGCGGGAGCGGCGGGAGCGGAGCGTGCTTTGTTTTTTTTGCGGAGCGCCATGAACGGGAGTTGGACGTGTTGAACGTGTTCGACAAAACATAAGTTGTTTCCTTCACGCCAGCCCGTTTTATTCCCCCCGGTTTTGTTTCACGCAACTCCAGCAACCCGCACCAACCACCCGCACCAGCAACCCGCACCGGACACCCATCAAACATCCTGACAATGAAACACCACAACGCCATGCCCGCCAATCCAGACCCGATCACCCCGAACACGAACACGCTGAACACGCCGCGAACGGTTTTTCCCCTGAGGGAAACAGCACTGTGTGCTGTTTCCCTCAGGCGGCTTCATGAAGCCGCCTGGTCGCGCTGCGCCACACGCCTGCACGGCTTGAGTGCCCTCGCCCTTGCTCTCGCCCTGCTCGTTACCACCGCGCCCCTGCCCGCCGAATGGACGGGCGGCGGCACAGACCCCGCCGCCTATTGGGCCACCGACAACTGGCTCAACGGCGCCATTGACCACACCTTCAGCGGCACGATCGGCTGGACTGCCGCCACCACGCTTGATGCAGGAATTGCGGGTGAAACGCTCGACTTCAACGGCGGCATCACCCTCACGTACACCGACGCACGGAATCTGACCCTTCGCCAGACCGGCACCAGCACTTCGGCTTCAACGTGGAACCTCAACGGCGACATTTACGTCAACCTCGCCGCCATCACCGCCAACCCCGACACCGGCGTCACCGCTTCCGACGTGACCCAGACCGTTCAACTCGGCAACACCACCACGCCGCTCATCAACCTCAACTTCGGCGGCGCCACCCGCACCATCACCATCAACGAAGGCAAGGCCATCAACTCCGGCGGACTCGACGCCCTCGCCATTTATGCCGACCTGACCAACGGCAACATCATCAAGGCAGGCGGCGGGACGCTCCGCCTGAACACACAAAGCACACTCGACGGCACCATCACCCTGACCGGCGGAACCCTCCTCGTGCAAGGCGGCAACACGGTTACCCTCCCCAATGTCAGCCACCTGGCACTCGGTGGCATGATGAGCCGCTTCGTGATCAATACAACGTCCACCGACACCATCAACGACGCCGCCACCATTGACCTCAACGGCGGCATGTTTGTACACAACGACGTCGGTAACAACACAAGCACTACAGAACGTCTGGAAAACATCGGGGCGGTCACGATGTCCGGCACACGCTCCGTCATCGGCGTCATCTCCACTGCCGGCAAACCCGCCACCATCCTTCAGGCCGCCTCGCTCACGCGCGACCCCTACTCCACCCTCAACATTGTATCCGCCAACAACACCACCCTCAGCATCGGCAACGGCAATGCCCGGCTCCTCGTTACCAGCGACGCCGACATCCTCGCCACCCTCAAAGGCACCTCCGACACCGCCGGCAGCACGAACCTGAAAATCCTCCCCTGGGCAACCGCCACCCAACATGGCAACATAGGGCTTGGCTCGATAGACAGCAGTGTTTACTGCGCCTCCGGCGGACTGGTAACCTACACCCACGACGGCGGCTTCCGCGTCCTCACCGCGGACGAATATCAGACCGACCTCGCCAGCGCCGCGACCGACGACAACGTCAAGCTCACCGGCGGCTCCAACGGCGACGTCATCACACTTGCCACCGACAAAACCGTCAACTCCCTGTTTTTCCTCATCCCGAACAACACGCCCGTACTGGATCTGGGAGGACACACGCTCACCATTGGCAGCGGCCTGCTCGCGTCCTCCGCCTATCAATACACACTCCGGAACGGCGCCCTCCACCTCAACGGCACCGGCTACCTGATGACCGGACGCGGCATCGACACCTTCGCCAACACCACCACGATCACCGCCGAGTCAGGACTTGTTGTCGCCTCCAACGGCAGACTCCAGTTGCAGGGGACGATGGACGCCGGCGCCGGTCCGCTCGTCATCAACAGCGGCGCGCTTTATCTGCAAGGAAACAACCGCCTGGTTTCCACCACCAACCTCCGCATCGACAACAGCGCCTCCCTGGCAATGGACACCAACGCGACCACGCAGACCCTTGCCTCGCTCTCGGGACGCGGCACGGTCAACCTCAACAACGCCAACTCCAAACTCTACGTCGGCGCCACTTTCGCGGGAACCGCCGCCAACCGCGAAGTCATCATTGGCGACGGCGGCAGCATCACGCCCGGCGACGTTTCCGGCGAAAACCAGGCCGGCACGCTCACCTTCTCCAACACGAACAAACTCCGCTTCGAGAACGGCTCCATCCTCAACATCGAAATCGCCTCCGCGGACATTTATGATCGCATCAACCTCTCGCTGGCGACAGGCGCCTTCGCGTTTGAAAACGGAGCGACGCTCAACCTGTCCGTACTAAACGGATACAAAATGAAGGATGGCGACACATTCCGCCTCTTCACCATTGCCGGGGAGTCAGTCGCCTCCACCGCGATAACCGGCCTGCAAAACCTCGCGATAGTCGGCGACGACGGCTTCACCTATGCGCTGGACGAGATGGGGCAGCTCACCGTCCATGCGGTGCCCGCCCCCGCCGTCCCGGAGCCAGCGACAACCGCCCTCGTCCTCGCCGCCCTGTGCGCGACAACCACGCTGCTGCTGTTGCGCCGAAAAAAATAACGGAAGTTACGCGGAGCCTCCCTGTAGGGGCTTCGCTTGCGAAGCCCGCGAGGACCTGACGCAACGGGAGATACGCCAATTCTCTCCGCCTGGTGCGGGCGTCGCAAGCGACGCCCCTACGGTCGATCCGCGTAACATCAGAAAATAACAGGAACCTCCCGCTCCTCATAACCTCCGCAACTCCCCCTCGACGCCAAATCCACCTCTCCGAATTCCGAATTCTTAATTCTTAATTCTTAATTCCTCCCCCCTCCCCCCCCCCCCCCATATCAGCCATGCGAATACAGTCATGAAAACACAGTACACCCCGCGTGCGTTCACGCTCATTGAATTGCTCGCCGTCATTACCATTATCGGGATCCTGGCTGCGATAATCATACCCGTTGCTGCCCACGTCAGGAAAACCGCGCAACTCGCCCGCTGCACCGCCAACATGCGTTCCATTGCCACGGCGGTCCTCCTGTTCACCCAGGACAATCGCGGCAACCTGCCGATAGCCAACCAGACATACTCCAAAGGAGAAGGACACTGGTACAAGCAAGTCGCCCCGTATATCCAGTCCAGAACCGGCACCGGCTCTTCCGGGATAGGAAACAGCATCGGTTGCCCTCGCGCCCCAAAATTCAAGGCGGCGAATACGGACGACAACATCGGCGCGAGTTACGGCTGGAACGCCATCGGTTATTCGGGAAACCTGATCCCGCCGACACAGACGCAATCCGTTCCGGTCACCGCCATTCCCAACCCCACGCGCTTCATCATGATTGGCGAGCGACTGGGCATCAACAACGGCACCTCTTACGCTCGCGATACCAACTGGGGACTCGCGCCGCCGTTCAGCAGCGCCCCGATTGATGGCGACGCCATTCCCGCCGGTCCGCTCGTCCCCGGAGCGGTCCGCCTCAGTCACAACAAAAAATCCAACTACGCCTTTTTCGACGCGCACGTCCGCCTGCTTGCGCCCCAGGAAACCTACACTGGCGACGGCAACAGCAACACCCTTCCCAACATGTGGAAGGGCCTGTAAAAAATCCCGAAGCAATGGATTCCCCCCCCCGCCCCTCCCCCCCCCCCTCGTGCGACGCGACAACCTCCCGCGCAGCCGCATCGGAACGCGCCTGTGTTGCCGCCGAATGGGCGCGCTGGTTGCCCCGCGTACTGGATTCGCAATGTCAGGACGCCACTCACCGCGACCACGGCGGCTTCGCGCAGCACCACCTGCCAGGCTGGTGCGACGGACGCCATGCCGCCTACATTCTTGCGCGGCTCATGGCCGTGCGCCTGTGGCACGCCGAAGTGGCGCGGGCAAAAAGAAAAAAGCAAGCTCACCCCATCTGCAATCGA
>JAISAX010000404.1 GCA_031266495.1 Opitutaceae bacterium | reverse complement strand
GTTACGCGGACTGCCTTGAAGTGGCGCGGGCGTCTCGCCCGCTCCGACGTGGCACGGGCTTCCAGCCCGTGGACGACGCGCAGCGTCGCCCTTTGCCACCAGGCAAGATCATTTGTTTGAGAGAATTACAGTTGATTACAGTGAATGACACGAAGGAGAGCAGGGAGGCGGCGCTTTACTGCCGATCCGTCCACGGGCTGGAGAGCCTGTGCCACGTCGTTCCGCGTAACTTCAGTTACTCGTCGGATTCTGCGGGATACTCGCGCCACTTAAATCCTGATCCAGGCGGATCACTGCGTGCGCACGCAGCGGCACGACTCGCGCTTCACGAGGTCGGGCAGCAGCAGGATTTCGCGCGGAAGACGCACGGCTCCGGGCGCGTGACGCCGCTTGCCGAGACGCAAGGCAAGGTGCGTGAGCGTCTGCACGACGCGGGAAAGATGGAGGTCGAACGTCGTCATCGGCGGATCGAGTTCGGCGGTGAAGGCGAGGTTGTCGTAGCCGATCAGGCTGATGTCGTCCGGCACCCGGAGACCGGCCTCGCGAGCGGCACGCCGCGCGCCAAGCGCCAGCCAGTCGGAAGCGCAAATGATCGCCGAAGGACGTTCGCGGCCCGCGCCTGCCCCTGCGCCTGCATCCGCATCCGCGCCTGCGCTGTTTCCCGCTGCTCGCAGGATCGGCAGCAGCGCCGCGCAAGCGCCGTCCTTGTTGCAGGAATCCGCGGGCAACTCGACGGCCCAGGCGGGATGCGGTTGCAGCCCGAACTCGCGCAACGCTTCCGGAAACGCCCCGATGTATCCGCGAAAATAATACTCCTCGCGCGGCCCGCTTACCAGGGCGATGCGCTCGTGCCCCAGCGCCGCGAGATACTGGACGGCCGTGTTGCACGCATGGCGTGTGTTGGCGACGACACAAATCTGGTCCGGGTGCGGCGACTGCTTGTCATACAAAATGGCGGGGATGCCGAGCCGGTGCAGCACGTCGAACGAATGTTGTTCAAAATGGCCGTAAAACAGGCCGACATCCACATCCTGCGCCTGGCGTTCGAGTTCGGTGTCGTCCTTGTAGTGGAGCAGCGACATGTCCGCGCCCTCGATTTGCAGGTTGTTGCGGAGCATGTCGATTAGCCCCAGCGCCGCCGGGTTGATGTCGTGCGAGGGACTGTAATACGGGGCGAAAAACAGCCCCGCATGCAGCGCCGGTCGCGCCATGAGCAGGCGCGCCGCGCTGTTGGGCGCGTAGTTGTGTTTCCGTGACGCCTCGAGCACCCGGCGTCGCGTGCTTTCGCTGACGCCCGGCCGGTTGTTGAACGCCCGCGACACCGTGCCCACGCTCAGCCCGAGACGCCGCGACAGTTCCCGCAAGTCGATGGTTTCGGCCTTGCCGGTGACGGCGGTGGCGACGGCATCCTCACCAACGCCCGGCGCGGTTATGGTGTCTATTCCAGAGCTGCTCATGAACGCGAACATAGCGCGAGGGAGTCCGGCGCATCAAGGTTGCGGTGCGGATGCGGTTTTACAGACAAGCCAGACAAGCCAGGCAAGCCGGGCGAGATTGCCGGTCAGCGTTTGCCCCGCTTGCGCGCCACGGTTGCAACCGCCAGCCCGGCGACCGCCAGAATCACGACACACGTCGAAGGCTCGGGAACGCTGCTCACGGTGTAGTCGATGATCAGTTGCGGCTTGGGGCCGGCTGCCCCGTTATTGCTCACGAAACGCACGAGTTCGCGCTGATTGGTGCTTTCATCACTGTCCTTGAGGAAAAAACTTACCGCCGTCCCGCTGGCGTAGGCGGAACGGACGATACCGAGAAACTCCGCCGTGTTGTCCCAGGTGTAATCGACTCCCGTGGACCCCTTGGTCGGAACCGTCTGGCTGGAAAGCACGGTGGAATCGAACGTGCCGCCTGCTGTTGTCCACGGTGTACCGGCAGAGGCGTTGTTCCAGGTCACCGACGCCTCGGCCCAAGTCTGCGTCACCGCATGGAGCGTGAGTGTCAGGGAGGTATCAACAGCGGTGGCATCATTCTCGGCGAGATGGAGGACGAGTTGCACCGAGTTGATCGTCGCCCCTGCAGGCAGGGCGGAGAGATCGAAGCTCAGCAAACTGCGAAGCTTATAACCAGTAGCCAATTCTCCCACGATCAAGGTTGCACCCTGGTTTGTGCTGTTTGGCTGGTCGCCCCGAATAAAGAGGTCGGCGCTGCTGGTGATCGGGAGGCTGGCGGCGTGGGACAGGGAGACGGACAGCAAAGAACCTGCGAACAAGGCAAGGAACGTATTTTTGGAATATTTTTTCATGATCTGATGATGTCAGGAATAATGTCAGGGATGACGGTTTTGGATGATGCCTCGTTGATTCGCGGGAATCATTTCGGCGGCAAAAGCGCAATCGCTTGCGTAAACAGAAGCAAGGATTTTCTCAAAAAATTCATCCATAAACAGGAGAATAGCGGTCCACGAAACCCGTTCTCCTCTCAATTTTCTCGAAAAAAATCGCTGCAACAATCATTGACAAAACGCAAGCGCTTACGAAAACATCGGCGCCACACCCGCAAATGAACCCATCCATGAACCTATCCATGAACACCTCAAAACGGCCTGGCGGCTTCACGCTCATTGAATTGCTCACGGTCATCGCCATCATCGGCATTCTTGCCGCGATTATCATCCCGACGGTCGGCAAGGTCAGGCAATCCGCCCATCGCGCCACCTGCGCTTCCAACATGCGGCAGCTCGGTGTGGCAATCCTCAGCTATGCCCAGGAAAATCGGGACCAGCTTCCCGATCAGTCGCCCAGAAATCCCGGCTACGGCCTCAATGGCCAGGTCAGCGGCGACTATGAGGTCCTGGCCACCCACATCGGTCCACAAGCCTCGCTGGTGCCGCATCTCGTCCCCTGGCTGGGATTGCCCACCGAAGTCGGGACAAAAATGAAAGCCGCCATCGCCACCTGCCCGGGCAGCGAACGGGCGCTCCCGGACGAGCACGCCAGCTTTCTCCTCTGCCCCCTCGTCAGGCTCACCAACGGCGACCTGCGACGTCCGTTCGGTTATCCGTCCGGAGGCGCCGAAACCGTAAAATCGCGGCGTATCAGCGACATTGATACGCCGTCCCTGGCCGTGGCCCTTTTCGATCTGGACTCCGGAATCTGGGAAACCCTCGGCAACGCCAATCCCTCCGGCGTCCCCGCCACCGCGGTCCATGGCAACGTCCGGAATTTTCTCTACTTCGATGCGCATGTGAAAGCGCACCCCCTGGATTTCGATCCACGTGCTCAATAACAACGCCTGCCCGTCCCGACTCTCCCCCCTCCCTTTCCCTCCCCCCCCCCCTCCCCGCTCTTGCTCTTCATCCACATATGACCTCCCGCAAAAATCCCGAAAAACTGTTCAAATCCGGACTTTCCCTGGCGTTACTGTCCGCCCTCATATCCACGGCGGCGCCCTTGCCGGAGATTCCGGCGGAACGCATCGACCGGATCGCGTGCCTGCTCTCACCCGCGCCGGTTCACTTCACCCCTCCGTTCGCCGACCGGGAATACTGGGACAAGGCCAGGCAACTGCCGGCGGCTCGCGACGTCCTCGTCCGGGTCAAGTCGCTGGAAGGAAGCGAACCTCCCTCGCTCAAACGGGAGTTTTTTGATGAATACAAACGCATCGGCACCCGCGCAAACTACGAACGCGATTTCAACGAACGCATGGTGCGCCTCGAAACCCTGGTGTTTGCCGAAGGGATCGAATGGGAAAAACGTCATCTCGCGCAAATCCTGGCCGAACTTGCCGGCATCCTCGACGAACCCTCCTGGATCGTCCCCGCCCACGCCCGCGGTCGCGACACATGGGAAGAAAACTACAAAAACGTGGACCTCGCCGCCACGGCCCGGGCCTGGAGCCTCGCCACCATCGACTGGCTGCTGGCCGACCGCCTGCCCCCCGACCTGCGCGCCCGCCTCCGCAAGGAGACCGCCGCCCGCGTCTTTGCCCCCTGCCTCGAACGCGCCCGCGCCCGCATTCGCGACAGACGCGGCTTCTGGTGGATGATCGGCGACAACAACTGGAACGCCGTGTGCAATGCCGGCGTCCTCGGCTCCGCCCTGCTGCTCCTCGACGACCCCCGGGAACGCGCCGAATTCATCGCGCTGTTCGAGACCTATATCCCCTTTTATCTCTCCGGTTTCGGCGACGACGGCTACTGCGTCGAGAGCATCGGTTACTGGAACTACGGCTTCGGCCACTACATCCTCGGCTCGGAAATCATCCGCCTGTCCACCGGCGGACAGCTCGACCTGCTCGCCGCCTCGCCCAAGGTGCGCCGCATCGCCGAATTCGGGCTGCGCTGGGAAATCGCCGGCGGTGTGTATCCGGCCTTTGGTGACGTGGCCGTGGACCGCAAGCCCTTTTCCTGGATGATCGATTTCTCGGCCATCCGCTTCGGCATCGGCAACCCCGTCGGCGCCGCCGCGTTTCAGGCTCCGCATCCGCTCGGCCCCCACATCTATCGCGACCTTTTTGATGTTTCCATCCCCCGCCCCCCCTCCGTCCGCGACACCGCGACACCTCGCGGCAACGAGGCGCTTCTTTCCCTGCGCGACTGGTTTCCCGACGGCGGAGCGCTCATCACCCGCCGCGCACCCGCCAATGAAGGTCTCGCCGTGGCCATGAAAGGCGGCCACAACGGCCAGCCCCACAACCACAACGACCTCGGCTCCTTTGTCGTCGTCAAGGACGGCGCCCTCATGCTCACCGACCCGGGATCCGACGCCTATGTGCGCACGGGAGGCGATATGCGCACCCGTTACCAAAGCGGCGTGAACAACTCCTTCGGCCACCCCGTCCCCCGCGTTGCCGGGCAACTCCAGCGCACCGGAAAGGACGCGCAAGCCATCACCGTGCGTACCGAATTTACCGATACACATGATCTTTGGGAACAGGACCTCACCAGCGCCTACCAGGTGCCGGAACTCGAACGCCTCACCCGCACCTTCATCTTCACCCGCGCGAACGGCGGACGCCTGGAAATCATCGATCATGCAAAATTCACTACACCGCAAACCGTCGGCAACGCCATCGTCCTCGATCTCGCTCCCGCCGCCCGCCAGACCTGCGCGCCGGAAGGGAAAAACGCCCTGCGCGTGCATCGCGGGCGGCAGTCCCTCCTTGTATCCATAAACGCCATCGCCGACGGAGTGGACGTCTCCCCTTCGGTGAACGAGGAACCCGTCTTCGGCATCATCCCCGACCGTCCCCCGCGAGCCACCCGCATCGGATTCGATCTTCCGTCACCCGCCACCGAAGCCACCCTCCGCCTCGTCATCACTCCCTGATGATACGCCAATTCTCTCCGCCAGGCGCGGGCGTCGCAAGCGTCGCCCCTACCTCCGTTCCGCGTAACATCAGCGTACCATCCGTTCTTCATTCTTAATTCTTAATTTCCTCCCTCCCCCCCCCCCCCGCCATGCCCGGACTCCACCCTGTCATCCTCTGCGCCCTCGCGTCCGCCCTTGCTCTGGCCTTGCCCGGAGCCGCCCGCGCCCGAACCGGAAACCTGATCGCCAACGGCGACTTCGAGTCCGGCGACCTGTCGGGCTGGAACCGCTTCATCCCGACAGGCGCGGATCGCGACGCCATTCGCAATGCCGTCCGGTTTGAAAACATCCCCGACGCCCGGTCCGGTCGCCACGCCGCGCAAATCGCCTCCACCCGGCCCGCCCGCATCGCCCTCTCCAGCCGCGCCTTTCCGGTCCGGGCGGACGACCGCCTCCACGTCTCTGCCTGGGTGATGGCCGCGCCCGGCACCACGCTCGCCGACGCCCGCCCCGGCCCGGCCCTCCGCCTGCTGTTCTACAAAAACGACGGCAAGACTCCCTCGCGCCGGCACACCTGGACTGTCGGCCTCGACGCCATCGTCCGCTCTGGTCCGCAGGGACTCGCCGAAGCCGGCAACCGCCGTATCCCCGATTCCTGGACACAACTCGAAATGGTGCTCGCCGTCCCCGCCGACGCCGCCACGGCCCGGCTCGAATGTTTCTCCTACGGCGTTACCGGCGCCACGCGCTGGGATGACGTTTCCGTGCGCGTCGCTCCTCCCGACCTGCCCCTCGGCGAAGGAGCCGCCCGGTTCGCCGGCCCGCCCGCCGCCGAATCGCTTGCCCGTGCCGACGCCACGCTCCCCGCGCTCCGCGAAGCCTCCCTCGCGCTGCTCGCCGAAAGCCGCCGCAACAACCCCGCCGCCTTCGACCTCATCTTCGGGCAAACCCTCGACCGCGCCCGCGCCTTCCTCCGCGACCCGCTCAAACCCGTGGACATGTCGCGCGTAATCGGATCCCACTACAACAACTTCAACCAGGACATCTGGCGCTACCGCACCAACGCCGAAGCCCTTCTCTCGCTCGCCCTCGCGCACGCCGTCCCCGGCAGCCCCGAGGCGGGCAATCCCGACCTCCTCCGCAAAGCCGCCGACACCTTCGGGTGGCTCATCCGCCACACCAACGACGAAGGCGACTGCCAGGCGCCGGACAAAAACATCAACCGCTTCCACTACCCGCCCGCCTGGGAAGCCTTCGTGCTCCTCGCCCCCTCGCTCCCGGAAGACACCCGCCGGCGCACCCTCGAACACCTGCTGCGGACCGCCCGGTTCCAGTTCGACACCTACAACTCCTGGCGAAACGGCTACCCGAACATGGACAGCGCCTACCTCCTCATTCTCCAGCAAGCCGCCAGCCTCTTCGACCGCGCCGACTTCCGCGCCGACATCGACCGCCGCCTCCGCGTCAACCTCGAAGAATCGCTCTCCGGCCTCACCTGGGATTACGTCAAAGGCTGGAACAACCAGGCCCGCTACACGGAAGTCACCCTGCGCCATGTCGGGCGCCTGTATCAGATTTCCGGGCACGAATCCGCGCTGCGCCAGATCCGGCTCCACGCCGACTATTTCAAATACTGCCTGGAACCGGATGGCCGCATGGACTTCGGCATGGCGCCCGCCATCAAGCACACCTGGATCACCGCGCCCTGGGCCACCGCTCCCTCCGGACTGGAACTCGTCCACCGTTACGCCCCGACGCCCCTCCTCCAGCACTTCGTGGATCGCACCCACGCCGCCGCGTCCGGCAACCCGCGCATCTTCGACAATCCCTGCGCGCTCTACTGGCTCTCCGCGCCCCTCGGACGGAGCGAGCCGCCGCCGCGGGCGTTCCTGCGCGCCGCCCCCGAGTCCGGCGGATTCCAGACCCGAGTCACCACCTCCGCCGGCACGCTGACCGTTTATGCCAACGGACGCGCCCACGCCAGCGACACCCGCATCTCCGCGATGGTGGCCGCGCCCTCGCCCGAAAACAGCACGCTGCTGGCCGGCGCCCTGTTCGAGGTCGTGCAGGACGGCACCTCCTTTTTCCTCGGCGACATGAACCCGGACCTCCGCACCGATGTTCGCCCGGAAACCGGCCTGGCCCGGCTTTCGCTCACCCAACGCCGGCACAGCATGGGACCGTCCGCCGAACCCCTCGTCACCGGCGGTGTATGGGGCGGAGCGATACAGCGCCACGCCTACCGCCTCTGGGACGGCGGCAGTCCCCGCACGCCGCCCGTCGAAACGGGCGAAACCTGGACATGGGCCAACAACCGGCTCACCGGCGAAATCTCTTTCACCGCCCTGGAGGAAACCCCTCTGGATGCCGTGCGCTTCTCCCTCGTCCCCGCGTTCGCCCGGAGCATTGACGAAAGCCTCGCCGTGGACGGGGGTGGTCTGGCCTACCGCATGGGCCACCTGTGTTTCCTCGTCCAGCCGCAATCGGGCCATTGGCAAATGCCCCGGTTCGGACCGGAACACGACTACGACTGGCGGGCTGACCTGCCCGACGGCAACTACCGGATCACGCTCATCTCGGGCGACGCATCCGTGGAAACCGAACCATTTCGCGTTCGCCTCAACGGCACTCTCCTGCCCGGAACACTGTCCTCCGCACGCGGATACGCGATCGAACGCAGCTTCGACGTGACGGTGGCGGACGGCTCACTCCGGCTCACCTTTCTCCCGGAAAGGTCCGACGCCCACTGGAAAATCAGCGCCATCCGCATCGACGCCGACGCCGCTCCGGACACTCCGGGCACTCCCCCCCCCTCCCCCCCCTCCTCCCGCACCTGGTCTGTCGGAGGCGACGGCCTGCTATCAGGCCGTCACATCTACACCCGGCAATCCGGTTTCGGCTGGAAAACCGACATGACCCGGGCCATGCGCCAGCGCGGAGGCGACGCGAACAATCCCGTCACCACGCTGATCACCTCGCCGCTCCGCATGCCCCAAGGAACCTTCATCGACGAAGGCCCCCGCGACGACGGTATCTGGCCTGCCGGCGCCCGATCCTCCCTGCGGGTCACGCTCGGCCTTCACGATTCACTGGCCACCTGGCTCGCCGGGGTCCCCGCTGACGCGGGGAAATCAAGAATCAAGAATTAAAAATCAAGAAAACGACCCCCATGCACACGAACCGCTCATGACTTGCGCAACTCAACCCGACTGCGAAGCCGCCCTTTCCCGATTCCTGACTGAAGTTACGCGGAACGACTGTAGGGGCTTCGCTTGCGAAGCCCGCGAGGACCTGACGCAACGGGAGATACGCCAATACTCTCCGCCTGGCGCGGGCGTCGCAAGCGACGCCCCTACGTCCGTTCCGCGTACCATCAGCGTACCATCCGTTCTTCATTAGTAATTAGTAATTAGTAATTCGTAATTTCCTCCCATGATCACCTCCATCCAGGGCCACCTGGCCGAAGCCACCCCCCTTCGAGCCACCATCGAAATCAACGGACTCGGTTACGAAGTGAACATCCCCGTGACCACCGCCGAAAAACTCCCTGCCATCGGCGCCACCGTGAAACTCCAGACCCTCGTGATTTACCGCGAGGACGCGCAAACACTCTACGGCTTTGCCAGCGCGCAGGAACGCGACTTTTTCAAGACAATGATCGAGCACGTCAGCGGCGTGGGACCCCGGCTCGCGCTCACGATCATGAGCCGCATGTCGCTACCCATGCTCGAAGGCGCGATCCGCGCGGGCGACATCAGCTCGCTCTCGAAATGCCCCGGCATCGGCAAAAAAACCGCCGAACGCCTCGTGGTCGAACTGCGCGCCAAGGTCGGAACAACATCAACGGACGCCGGCGCGACATCGCTGGCGGGCGGCGCATCCACCGGAGAAGTTGCCGGAGCGGCTGGCGGCGGCGGTGGCAGCGGCGGCAGCGGAGGCGGCGGGGCCGGGGCCGGTTCGCATGTGCGCGACGCCGTGCTCACCCTGGTGGCGCTCGGTTACAAGCAAGCCGACGCCGATGAATCCGTCCGCCACGCCGCCCTTGCCATCGGCCCGAAGGCCACCACCGAGCAACTCGTCAAAAAAGCCCTGGGCGGGTAAGGATGAGGTCGCCACCCTCCCCCCGCCGCCTCCCGCCTCCTCCCCCCCCCGCCACCAGCGGCGCACGCGCGCCGCTCAAAGCTTCGCCATGAAGTTGAAGATACTGTCAAAATGCCCCGGCAGGCCCTCGTGACCGAAATCGGGATAGATAACCATGCTCTTTTTCGAGCGGATGTTGTTGTAGGCGGAAAACTGCGTTGAAGGCGGGCAAACGGTATCCATCAGGCCGGTGAACATCAACGTCTCGGCCTTGATGCGAGGCGCGAGATTCCGGCAATCGATGTAACCGAGCTTGGTGAAAACCTCGTCCTCGCGCTCGTGACGCGGGTCGAAAAGGCGGAAATAATCGCGCAGTTCCTTGTAGGCATCCCTGGCCAGATCCATATCCCAGACCCGCTTGTAGTCGCAAAGGAAAGGGAAGACGGAGGCGGCGCGTTTGATACGAGGCTCAAGGGCGGCGCAAGCGAGCGTGAGACCGCCGCCCTGCGACCCGCCGGTGGCGCCCACGCGGCGCGGGTCCACCTCGGGCAAGGCGAGGACGACGCGGGCCAGTTGCGCGGTATCCAGAAAAATGGAACGGAAGAGCAGTTTTTGCGGATCAGGGTCATCGAGACCGCGGATGATGTGGCCATTGAGGGTATTGCCCCGCACCCCGCCCCTGTCTTCCGAGGAACCGCCCTGGCCGCGACAATCCAGGGAAGCGACACAGTAGCCCTGGCTGACCCAGGAGAGCTTGTCGGCCCAGTCGCCGGCATTGCCGGAGTAGCCGTGGAACTGGAGGATGGCGGGTGCGGGAGCCGCCGCCGCCGTTTTTTTGGAGGGGAGGAGGGGGCGCAGGTATTTTGCGTGGATGCGAGCGCCGCCGACGCCGGTGAACCAGAGGTCGAACGCCTCGGCGCCACGCGGGGAGATGGCGAGGGAGGGCACGAAATCCGGATCGGGGTCAGTGGCGTCGAGATCCTTGAGTGCGGAGCGCCAGTAGGCGTCGAAGTCACGGGGCCGCGGATTGGTGCCGCGGTAGCATTTCAGTTCTGGGAGCGGTTTGTCGATGATGGGCATGACGGGTCTGGATGATGATGTGATGTTCGGGCAAACGGGACGGGAAAACCGGCAAGCAAACCGGAACCGGCCAAAAATACCATCCGGTTTTTGAGCAGAGGAGGGGGGGGAGGGGAGAATGAAGAATGGAGAATGAAGAATGGGCCGAACCCTGCGGAAACCGAAGCACCTGCACCTCATTTTGCATTCTCTATTCTGCATTCTTCATTAGCGAAGCGCCAAATACGCGGGCTCATGGGAATGCAGAACATTCCAGGCGAATCGCCGTTTGCCGTTGTGACGCTTCCGGGATAGCCCCGGCAAGCCCCCCGCCAACGTGGCCGGGACGGCGTCCCTGCGACGCCCTCAACCTGTCCATGACGCAACCCGTCCAGTTCATTTCGCCCGTTGAGCGCCGCCACGCGCAACCTGCCGCCGCGGTGATCGACACCTTTATAGCCGCGCTCAACGCCCGCATCGACTATTACGCCCGAGCCGCCGCCCGCCACGGCAAACGCAAAACCCCCGACGATCAACACCCCGCCGCTTCCGTCGCCCCCGACGCCGGCGGCAACGCCGAAGGCTCCACCCCCGCCGCCCCCGGCACAGCTCACGGCACCGGCCCCGGCGAAGCCGAAATCACCATCCCCGTGCCGCTCGAAGTGGACATCATCGCCACCGCCCACGCCAAAAAACCCTGACCCTCCCGCCCTCCCGCCTCTCCGCCCCCCCCCCCCTCCCGTCCGCGTCCGGAGTCCGCAGTCCACAATCCGAAATCTGAAATCCACAATCTGAAATCTGAAATCCGGAATCCGGAATTTCCCTTCATCATGAAGACCTCACCCTCACCGAACCCGGCCCCCGGCCCCGCGCCCCGGTTCCGGCGGACGCGGCTCGCCTTTGCGCTTGCGGTCGCGGTCGCGATTGTCGCTACCGCCACGCTGACCCCCCCTATCGCCGATCGTCAGCGCCAGCGTCCTCACGGCGACCGAGGTCGCGACGGACGACATATTTGGCCAGTCGGTAAGCGCGTCCGATTCAGCGTCCGGTGCGGGTGCGCTCGTCGGGGCTACCGGCGATGACGACAATGGGGACAACAGCGGCGCGGCGGTGGATAAAAAAACGGACCGCCTTTGCTGGCGGTCCGTGTGCCGTGTGCCGGGGGGCCGGTCACCGGGATGCTCTGGTCTCCGGGGATGGGCCGGTTGCAGTGGTATTGGTATTGAATAAAACCTTACAGGCGGCCGGCGTAGATGGCGTTGGCGCCGAGTTCTTCCTCGATGCGGAGGATCTGGTTGTACTTGGCGATGCGGTCGCTGCGGCTGGCGGAGCCGGTCTTTATTTGGCCGGCATTGGTGGCCACGGCGATGTCGGCTATGGTGACGTCTTCGGTCTCGCCGGAGCGGTGCGAGATGACGGCGGTGTACTTCGCCTTGTGCGCCATCTCCACGGCGTCGAGCGTCTCGGTGAGCGAGCCGATCTGGTTGACCTTGACGAGGATCGAGTTGGCTATGCCTTGCTCGATGCCTTTGCGCAGGAAGTCCACGTTGGTTACAAAAAGGTCGTCGCCGACGAGTTGCACCTTGTCGCCGATGGCGTCGGTGAGCTTTTTCCAGGTTTTCCAGTCGTTCTCGGCTGCGCCGTCTTCAATGGAGTCGATGGGGTATTTGGCGGTGAGTTCTTTGTAATACTGGACGAATTCGTCGCCGGTGAACTGGCGTCCGTCGCTCTTCTTGAAGACGTACTTGCCGGTCTTCTTGTCGATGAATTCGGAGGAGGCGACGTCGAGGGCGAGGGTGATGTCCTTGCCGAGTTTGTAGCCGGCGTCTTTGACGGCGGCGGCGATGGCGTCGAGCGCGTCGGTGGTGGAGGCGAGGTTGGGGGCGAAGCCGCCTTCGTCGCCGACGGCGGTGGAGAGGCCTTTGGTTTTGAGGACTTTCTTGAGCGCATGAAAAACTTCGGCGCCGGCGCGGAGGGCTTCGCTGAAGGTGTCGAAGTTGACGGGGCGGATCATGAATTCCTGGAAGTCGATGGGGGCGTCGGAGTGGGCGCCGCCGTTCATGATGTTCATCATGGGCACGGGGAGGACTTTGGCGTTGACGCCGCCGATGTAGCGGTAGAGGGGGAGGCCGAGGGCGGCGGCGCCGGCGTGGGCGGCGGCAAGGGAGACGCCGAGGATGGCGTTGGCGCCGAGTTTCGATTTGGTGGGGGTGCCGTCGAGCTTGAGCATGGCGCGGTCGATGCCGACCTGGTCGAGCACGTCGCAGCCGACCAGCGCGGGGGCTATGATGGCCTTGACGTTGGCCACGGCGGCCTGGACGCCTTTGCCTCCGTAGCGTTTTTTGCCGTCAATGCCCTTGGGGAGTTGTTTGGCGGCGAGGGTGCCGTCGCGGAGTTCGAGGGCTTCGTGTTCGCCGGTGGAGGCTCCGGAGGGGACGGCGGCGCGGCCGACTTCGCCGGTGGCGAGGCGGACGTCCACTTCAATGGTCGGGTTGCCCCGGGAGTCGATGATTTCGCGGGCGTTGATGCCTGTGATGGTGGTGTTGCTCATATTCGAATGGCTTTGGTGTTGTGAAGGGGGGCGAGCAAAGCGGCGTGGCGTGCGGGTGGGAAGCCGAAAGTCCGCGCTTGTGTTGTTCCAGGGTGCGCAGGGGTTGGGCAGACCGGTTTTCCACAGCGTTCGGGGAGGGTTCCACGGTCATTGGGGAGGTCTTCGCGGCCATTGTGCAAATCTCCACTGCTGTCAAAAAAGTCTCCACGGGCATCGGGGATGCGCGGCCCCCCGCCGCCCCCCGCCCCGCCGCGCCGCGCCCCCCCCCCCCCCGCCCCCCCC
>JAISAX010000758.1 GCA_031266495.1 Opitutaceae bacterium | reverse complement strand
CGCAGGGCGACGTGTCCGTGACGGAGAACGGGGCCGTTGTTCTCGAAACCGGTGTCGGTGGCGTCGAATACCGTGACGCCGTCGATGGCTCCGCGAAGGCGGGCGCCCTGTTGCAGGTATTCGAGACGATACCAGCGGCCGGTCTCCCACTGGCGGTTCTCGATCTGGAAGGCCACGGGGCGCAGCCAGGGATTTTTAATGACGGCGTGCGAAACGAGATCGTTGCGGGTGTCGGTCATCTCGCGATAAAATTCCCAGTGGTAGTTTCGCACGTCCTCCATGTGGACCACGCTCATGGAGCCGGTGGAGCGGAGTGGATAGTCGGCAAGAAAATCCTCGCCCTGCATGCCGGCGGCCTGGGTCATCAGGAGGGCCAGACCGCCGTGCGCGTGTAGTTGGAAATGGACGCTCACGTAAAGATCGCCCTCGAACACGCGGCGCGTCCAGAGGTACATGCGCGTCATGTCGAGGACGTCGCCGGTCGCGGTCTTGGCTTCGCGCCGGACGTACTCGTCGAGGCCGGGGGTGGTCACGCGCAGGCCGTCGGGGCCGAAACGCACAGTCGGGCCACCTCCCTGATGGAAAAAGTGCGCGTAGTCGGCGTAGTCGCGCAGCGGAAGCGCGAGCTGGCGCGCCCAGCCGGCGGGGGCGGCGTTTTCCCCACCGCCCGGCCGCCAGTCGAGCGCCGGGAGATCGCGGCCTTCGTACATCTTTTCCATCGCGGTCCGGGCTGCGCGGGAAGCCGGTGCGCTGGCGGGAGTTTTTTCGAGACCGGAGTCGAACAGGGCGCGAAGTTGCGCGGGGGCAAGCACCTGGTCATAGAAGGCGATTTCGCCGGTGACGATGGCCAGATTGCCGAAGTAGAGGGCGGGGGCCGGGGCGTCGTGTGGCGGATGGGAGACCGTGACGTCGGAATGCCCGACCAGCACTCCGTCGGAAAAAAGTTGATACACGCCGGCCTCGTGGTCCCAGGTGACGGCCAGGTGTTGCCAGACGAGCGCAGGCATGGAGAGAAAGCCGGCGAGGGCGCTGGCGGTGTGGTCTGCCGGGAATTTGCTCTGGTTGATGGTGCCCTGGCCAAATTTGGCGAGGAAGCCGGGGTACCAGCGGGTCTCGTAGAGGAGGGTGAAGTTGGCGGCCTCCACTTCCTGCACGGCTTCGCGGTCGGAGAGGAAGACGAAGCGGTTGAAGAAGGGATTGGAACGGCGGTGCGCGGGGAGTTGCGTGGCCGGGAACAGTTCCTGAAGCGGGAGAACCCAGAGCGTGGCGGTGCCGCGTGGTTTGTCAGCGGTGTGGCGCGGGAGCATGGCGCGTCCGCGAATGCTCCCGAAGGTCAGGCCGCTGCGGCCCTCGCGGGTGACGACTCGCGAGGGCGCGGCGCCGTCGAACACAATGACACCTCCCGCCTCGCGCGCGGCAGGGTCATAGGCGAAAGCGGGCGCGGGAGCGGGCGCGGCCATGCCCGCCAGTGAGCACAAACCGGATACGAGGATAGCCAGCAAGGCGGACAAGAGCACACGCGAGGCGAGTTTTATGAGGGAAGTCCTCCTGCAAAACGGTTTGTTTTGTGAAGGCATTTCTGGATGAGAGGGGAGGATATTCATGGTTTCATGATTTGGAAAAAGCGGGAAGCGGGCGGAGGGCGCTCTCATGGACTCATGGAGAAAAGGGCTATTTCAGACCGGCGAATATCCGTATTTTGTCGTGTGAACCCAGTCCGGTGAAGCGGGACAGGGGGAATACGGTCACGCTGCCATCCAGTCGCACTACGGCGGCTTTCGTATCCGTAAAACCCGTATCCTGTATTGTGCTCGCGCCGGTGGGATCGGAAAGCAGAGGAGAGGTCCGCAGGTAATCTGCATCGTTGCGATCATTAAGCAGACCCGGTTCTATGGCTCCCGCGCTGGCGGGAAGGGAATAGAAATAATAGCTGATGCGAAATCCGACCGTTGACGTCCCGGACATCGGCTTGAGTTGACCGGGCGTGCGTCCTTCGTCCAGAGGAGGCGTGAAGGGGCCGTAAAACACATCGGCATTGGGGACGTAACCGGCCCCTCCTCCCCCCGGCCATCCGTCTCCGAGTATGCGGAGCAAATCCTGCCGGTTGCTGAACAGGTTTATGCCTTCGGTTTTCGTTTCTCCGGAGTTGTTGATCACGATTACAGGCATTTTGCCCTTGTGATCGTTGGCGTAGAGGTGGCAGGCCATGCCGAGCGTGCGCAGTTTGGCGACGTTCTGCGCCCGGCGGGCGGTCTGGCGCACGCTGCCGAGAGCGGCCAGCGTAATGGCGGAAAGGATACCAATGATGGCCACGACCGTGAGGAGTTCGATCAGGGTGAAAGCGCGCATGCGGCCGCTTCCGTTCCGGGAGGAGATGTTGTTTTTCATAGGGGAAGAAAATTGGAGATTCGGGGGGAGGAGGGGGGGGGAGGGAGGGCAGGCACGCACGGTTGCCTGCCCTGTTTTGATCGGTTCGGGGACAATCAGCGTTTCAACCGACGCAGGCCGATAACCAGCATCAACGCACCGATCCCCGCAAGGAGCGCGACCGTGGAAGGCTCGGGGATCTGCGAAGTAGTGATGGAGAGATTACCGGTGGATTCCGAGAAGGCGTAGTTGAAACCGTTGTAGTCCGTGGTCCAGAGTCCGCTCCCGTCGTTTTGAAATGCCTGGCCGATGCCGGACAGGGTAACGGAAGCGAAGTCGCCGGTCAGCCCGCCGGTGGTGGCCTCGAACAGCTTGAAGACGGCGCCATCCGCGAGCGCGCCGGGAGCGACATCAAGCACAAGGTCGCCGCCGAATGTGAGGGCGAGGCCCGAGATGAGTTTGGCCGCATGGGTCGTGGAAGTGAGGTGCAGCAGGGTGGTGCCTCCGGTCAGTGTGAGGGAGCCGGCGAGCTTCAGATTTGTGTCGGAGATGGCCGTCCCGGCAAGGCTTCCGGTGTAAGCGGCGCCCACCTCGATTTTGCCGGAACTCATGGTGATGTTACCCTTGCCGCTGCCTTGATCGGTGTAGGTCACGCGAGTCGCATTGCCGGAGCCTGTTTTCTGCGCGTTTTGAACAACAAGTTCTCCGCCGGCGATGGTCGTGTCGGCATTGAACAGCAGCTGGGTTTCGATGATCGGCCCCGACCCCGCCCCCGTGCCGTTGACGGTTTTGGCCAGGAGCAGTGCGCCGCCGGTATTCAGACGGATGCCGCCCGCGGCGGAGAGCGCGCGTGTGTTGCCGCCGTAATTGCCGGTGGCGTCGGTCAGATTGTCGGTCGTCGTATTGGAGAAAAGAACGACGCTTCCTCCTCCGGTTGCTTCGAGGACAATCTCGTTGGTGATGCCGACGCCGCGGCGAAGCTCCACGGTATTGCGGTATGGAGATGTCTGTGAAAACTGGATACCTGCCAACAACCCTCCGATCCCCATGTTGGTCCCTCCGTTGGGGGCGACCACAACCCGATCCGCCGTGGCGTTTCCGAGATTGGCGATTTGGGTGCTGCTGGTGGGGCGGGTTCCGCCTTCCCAGTTGGCGTCAGCCCACAGACCACCGGTCGTGGGGCTGGCCCAGTTGATGGTCGTCGTTTGCGCGGACACGGAGGTGACCGCAAGAATGGCAAATGATGCCACGATACTGAGGTTTTTTTTTGTATTCATAAGCATGAATCTGGATGGTTGGATTGGTGTTACGGGATTCATCGGGAAAGGGCGGAAGCGGTGGCGGAAGCGATGGTGGCCGCGAGGCATCGGGAGCAACCGGAGGAGGGGGAGAGAGGGGGGGGGGGGGGGAGGAATATCGGCATCATGATGCATTTATCTGGATCCGTACCATTCCGGAACTCAACCGCCGCGTTACGAAACCGTTTCGTAATGGCGGGGTTTCCCCGGCGGGATCATGCTGGCAGTCATGTTCCTCGAATCCCGCATGACTCCACTAACCGGCATCACCCTGCAATCCATCGCCAAGGCTGCGGGCGTGGCGCGCTCGACGGTTTCCAAGGCGTTGCGCAACGACCCCACCATCCCGCCCGAAACCTGCCGGCGCATTCAGGAAAAAGCACAGAAACTCGGATACAAACCCAGCCCCGCCATCTCGGCGCTGATGAGCCAGCTCCGGCGCAACCGGCACCGGAAACATTTCGAGCCGGTCGCGTTCGTCACCGCCTTCTCCACCGCCGACAAATGGAAATCGATGATCCAGTTCAAAGCCTATTTCGACGGCGCCACGCAACGTTGCGTGGAACTCGGCTTCCGGCTGGAGGAGTTCTGGCTGGGCGGCGTCAACTGGCAGGGAGCGCGCCTCTCGACGATCCTGCAAACCCGCGCCATCCGCGGCGTGCTCCTCGCGCCCGCATCCACCTCCAGCACCCGCCTCGACATGGACTGGGCGCAGTTTTCCGTCGTCGCCTTCGGCTACGGCTTCAAGCACCTGCCCTGCCACCGTGTGACCAATGACCAGTACCGCACGCTGCTGCGCCTGCTCTCGCGGCTCGACCACCTCGGCTACCGCCGCATCGGCCTTGTGTATCCAAGATCATGGGACCAGAAAATCATCAACTACCTGTTTGCCGCCACCTCCGTTTACCAGAGCTACCTGCAGCCCGCGCTCCACGTGCCCCCGCTCATGGCGGAGCACCAAAACCCCCGCGACCTGGTCGGGTGGGTCCGGCAACACCGGCCCGACGCCGTGGTGGTCAGCCACGCGAATGTGCTGGAATGGCTGAAGGAGGCGGGCATTCGCGTGCCCGGGGATCTCGGCGTGGCGTTTTTTTCCGGACGCGATATCCGGGCCGAAAACCTTGCCGGCATGGACCAGAATCCGCGTCACATCGGCATGACGGCCATCGAACTGGTGGCGGAGCAACTTTACGAAAACCGCACCGGCATCCCCGCCTTCCAGAAGGTCGTGCTCGTCGAAGGCGAATGGAACGACGGCTGGACCGTGCGCGACCAGAAGACCGGCCCGTCCCTCGACTGGAGTCGCCTGCTATGAGGGCCTCCCCCCCCCCCCCCCCTTCCGCCGCCGTCACCGGATTTCGCTGTCATACCGCCGACACTATCAGCTGCCCCGGAGTCGCCGCGAGCGCCTCCGCCGGCAGCGTCACCGCCAGCAGACCCGGCACCGGCTCCGACACCGCCGATGCTGCCAGCGCGTGGCTATTCCATGTCACGCGATAGCGCGGCCCGGCCCTCATGCACACGAGCACCGAACGCGCCCTCCGGGGGGGGGGGGGGGGGGGGGGGGGGGGGGGGGGGGGCCGGGGCCGGGCGCG
>JAISAX010000384.1 GCA_031266495.1 Opitutaceae bacterium | reverse complement strand
GCATGGCAAAGGGCGGTCGTGGATACAAGAATCGCGGCAAATGGCCGGATCAGCGGAGCGTGTAGTCGTAGTTCCATACGGCGAGCGGATAGCGTTTGTTGGAAGCCATGTCCGGGTTGCGGACGAGAGTGAGGTTGAGAGTGAATTTTGGACTTTCGCCAAAGAGCTGGCGCTCAAAGACGCCGGTGCGGACAAGCTGTCCCTCTGCCTTGACCAAAACCTGGTCCTCGCGGGTACGAAGGATTTCTATCCTCAACACCTCGGGTTTTTGGTGGATTTGTTTCAGTTCAAATTCATCCCTGTTTTTGGCGATGTCGTCCTGCGCCTTGGCCAGGGCATCGGCGAGGCACATGCGGGCAAGCAGGTCGGGAAAATCAAAGCCCTTCGGGTTGCGTTGAAGCAGGGCGAGGGTCGCCCAAAGAGTGATGTTTTCATAGAGACCTTTGGCGTCCTCGAAACCGAGTAACGGAGAAACGGAAAACGTGCCTGCCGAGTCGAGGATGACAACACGCTCGTGGGTGCGCAGGGCGCGAATTATAAAAACCGGTTGAACGATGCAGAAACCGAGTGCGACGCAGGCGACGAGGAACCACATGCGGGCGGCGAAAGCATGGTCGGCGAACAATTTTGCGGGAGTCCACGACTGACGTTCACTCCACACTGTCGGAATACGGGCGGGAGCAACCGGCGTTTCGCGCAGGTGATCTGCCGTGTCGTCGGATTCGGGAGAAATTGAGTCAGGAGCGGATGACATGGGAACAGGACTACAAGCCGGGGACGGTGTGAGGAGAGGAAGGCGGCGGGCTTGCGGGATTCGCCTGTTTTGCGGGAGCGGATCCCCGCGAAGGCCGTTTGTTGGCGATATTTCGTCCGATGGCAACGGGATGGCCGGATGCTCCGGTCAGGGCATAACCCTGGGCAAAAAGCATCTGGCAGATGACCGGAGTGGTGATGTGTCCGATAACCAGGACAAGCGTGGCGAGTATGGCGCCAACCTGGTCAAGAAAGGGTGATGCGACGTATAATCCGGGGTTGTCCGGATTGGGGCCGACGATGCCTCGAAAATCCTGCCAGATGGCGACGACGACAAGGTTGGTGATGGCGAAGCCGACGGGCCATGCGAAGATGGCGAGTAACTGCTGTAAAAAACGGATACCGTGACCGGCGAGCGCCGGAATCATGAAGCAGGCCAGAGCGAACGGAGTGAGCAGGTAGAGGACGCAGCGCAGGATGTAGTGCAAAATGATCAGCGGGCTGGTAATCAGCGTGCCGAGTCCGACAAGACACCAGGCGATAGTATTTGTAATGGCATTATAAATGGATTCGTTGAGTTTGCGCCATGACCATTCCTTGCCCTCGGGATTCTGGCTTTGGGCAAACCCCTCCCGGATGGTGTCGGCAATGCCGGTGGGATTTTCGGTGTAGTTGGCATCGATGTAATCCGCCGTGGCCAGAAACGTATTTTCGACGAGAGAGAACCACCACGGCATACCGGCGACGGCGGCGGTGATGACGATGGCGCGGGCCAGCGGACGAACGAGGTCGCCGCCATGATGCTGGTGGCGGCTCATATGGACAATCAATCCGGCAACCAGCATCGCGAAGACGGCAAAGCGAAACGCGGCCACGAGCGTCTTGATTTTTGTTTCGAGTAGCGGGATGACGAATTCCATTGGGGGAAAATGATCAGTAGCCAGTTTTCAGATACTAATTGCCGGAAAACTTGCGTGGATTGAGCGTCCGGATGAATGCGGTCAGGCGCTGGTTGGCGATTTGTTCGTCCTTCGCAGCCAGTTCGGCGGCGGCAATGCGTTCCATTTCGCGGCGGTTGTCGTTGGCGATTTTTTGCAAGATCACCTCGTCCACTTCGCGGCGTCGGGTGGTTTCAACCTGCGCAAGCTGGCCGTTGAGAACGGCGAGCTTGCCGTTCAGTTTCTGCACCTCGGCATCGGTGCTCGCCGTCTTCAATTCTTGTAGTGTGAGTGCAATTTCCTGCGAAAGCTCGGTCGTGCGGTCGCGGGTCGCATCGGTTACGTGAACCGTGTTTTGTTGCTTCGTATCGAGAACCGAATACCGCCGGAACATCAGCGCATCGTGCCGGATGTGGTCGCCATTGATGTCGGCGGTTTCGAGGCTGCGGAATGTGCCGTCGGCGGTGCGGTGAAACGAATCGAGGCTACCGGTCAGGCGGACGATTTCATCGCGAGCTTTCCCGTAGGTGCGCATGAGGTCTTTTTCGCCCAAAACATCGAGCAAAAGATTGCCGCCGGCCTCGACAGGATTGCCGGTCCATTTGCGAACGTCGTTCTGGATGTTGATCTGCTGGTTGAGTTGATCGATCTGCGTGTGCAGTTGGGAAATGTTTTCCGCCCATTTGGCGATGGTTTCCATGTGAGATACCTTGTCATTGGCCAGATTGGCCGCGTCGATCACAGGTATCCCGGAGGATGCGAGCTTGCCCGCGACAATGGCATAAATCAATGCAGTAGCAGAAATATAGATACGTGATGTTTTCATTGGATGGTGCGGATGTATTCGGTGGAGGATTTGAGGATGACGCCGTCGTCGGTGACGGTTTCCGGGAGCGTGATGGCAAGTGTCCTGGCTCCGGTTTCGTCTTCGCCTTCGCCGTCACGCCGGTTCCGTTTCTGGAGATTTTGGGTAATCCAGTATTGTTGTTTGACCGCCTGGTTCATGGCGCGGTCATAGCCGCGCTGTTCGGCCTCGGTGATCGCCTTGCCGACCTGCGCCTGCGCAACTTTGGAGAGGACAAGTCCGCTGGCCGCTCCGATGGCGGCTCCGCCAATCTTTTTCCCGGAAACTTCGTAGCCGACAGCGCCGCCCGCTCCGGTCAAAACAAGGTCGGTGGCAGGACCGCCAAGCGTTCCGCATCCGGTCAGCGCAATCAGTAGCGAAAAACAAAATACGATAAAAATGGATATTCTCATAATCAGTAACCAGTCATTAGTAATTAGTCATTAGTAATTAGTAATTTGCCTGCACATTGCGGACGGTGCCGCAAAGCGGCGGATCGGTGACGGGGGTGAAAAAGCAGAGGCTGGAAAATTTTTTGCCGATGCCGGCAGGTTGCTGTTCGGGCATGGGGTAACTCTGGATCGCGGA
>JAISAX010000281.1 GCA_031266495.1 Opitutaceae bacterium | reverse complement strand
TCCCCCGATCCAATGTCACGAAATTATCACTACACCGGAGCGCGGTCCCGTCGGAGCCAACCGGGGTTTACCCTGGTTGAAATACTGACCGTCGTAGCCATAATCGGGATACTTGCTGGAATACTCATTCCCGCCATGGGCGCGGTCCGTCACAAGGCTCGGCAGATAAAATGCCTGAGCAATATGCGCCAGTGGGCGTTTGCGTTTTACCAGTATTCCGTCGATAACAACGATCTGCTACCCACGCATGACGAAAACAAGAACTGGCAGGAGGAAATCGCCCCCTATCTGGTAAAAGGCGTCGTCAACAACGAACGCGCAACCCTGCGTCGGGACTTCTCGTGTCCCAACAACCAAAAGCTCAAGGACGCCTGGGGATACGGCACCAATTTTTACCTCACCAAAGTCACCAACAACACCCATCCCAGGAAAATGGCGGAAATCCAATCCGTGCCGAAGTTCATGATCCTGACCGACACCGAAGCCGGTGGCGTGTGGACAGTGGCCGCCCGGAGCCTGAATCCCCTCTCGGCCGATGGTGTGGCATATGACCGCCATTCAGGAAAAGCGACCTTTGCGTTTGCGGATTTGCATGTCGAAATCATGACGCCCGAACAGGCGGCGAAAGTCGTCATTGTAAAACCGCAATAAAAGAAAAACGGCGGCGCAAAAAACACGCCGCTCATTTCGTTGCGCATTGCGTCCCCCTCTCCCCCCTCCCTCCCGAACCTTCCATTTTTCAATCCACCAACCGCATGTCGCAAAAATTCAACTACACCCGCATCCTCGCGTTCACCCTTGCCGTCACCCTTGCGGGCACATTGAGCGCCGCCGAAATCACGCTTGATTTTTCCAGCCGTCCCGCGGTTGCCGCCGAACAAAAAACACCCGACGGCATCGTGTGCGAAATCACCCCCGCGCCCCAATCCGTTGGCAGCGCGGTTTTCAAACTCGGATGGCCCGCGCACGAAGGAAAACACATTGCCGGTCACCTTCGGACACCCGGTGGCATCCTCATCGAGCAACCCGGCCAATACAAAATCACCGCCCGCGTCTGCCTCGAACAGCTCGGCTCCGAATGCACGCGCCTCTCCCTGCGCCTCGGCGACAACGGCAGGGAAATCTGGCAACTCACCGCCCCGATCATCCCCGGCGAACCGGGATGGGCAACCGTTTCATGGACCCTCGACACCGTCACGCCAGGCGCCTCCACCGGCCTCGGCAAACCGTGGAGCGGAGACAAAAACCAGCAACTCGATTTGCCTCTCCGCCTGCGTGGCTTTGCGCTGCCGTTCAACAAGGGAAAAACCGGCGGCGGCGCCCTCTGGATCGATCAGGTGACAATCAGCCGCGTCACCAAATAACCGCACACTTAATGTACATTAAAAAACATACGCACACCCTGCCCCTCGCGGTTTTTCTCGTCGCGACCGCAAGCGCCACTGCGTTTGCCGCGATCAAAGTCAGCATGCCCGAAGAACACGGACTGGCCATCGTCACGCCAACCACGGCGGACGCGTTTGCCCTCACGTTAAAAAACACCGGCGACACTACGGAAACCGGCCAGTTCACCGCCACCCTCACGCCACCCTCCGCGCAGCCCGCCCCCTCTGCCCAACCCGGCCAGTCCAGCGAACAACCCGCCATCGACAACACGATCTCACTTGAGCCCGGAGCCAGCGCCCGACTGACGCATTCCCTCGCCGGCAGGGAACTCGGCGTCTGGACCCTTGCATGGAAATTCACCCCCGCCCCGCCCGCCAGACCGCAAAGCCGCGCCATCTGCTTTGCGCACATGGACCCCGCCGGCCCCAACGCCACACGCCCCGCGTTCCGATTCGGACTCGTCGCGCACCACGAACGCGAACGTGACCGCACCCTGCGCAACCGCGAAATCGCCGCCGCCGCCCTCATCGGAGCCAAAACCATCCGCTCCAACCCCTCGTGGGGACAAATCCAGCCCGCCCGCGACCAATGGCGCTGGGAACTGATGGACGACATGCTCGCCACCTTCGACTCCTTCAACATCGAATGCCAGGCCCTCCTCGCCTACACCCCCCACTGGGCCGCCGACCCCGCCCTCGTTGCCGACAAAAAAGACAACAACCGCAACATCACCCGCTCCGCCCCCGACCCCGAAGCCTGGCGCACCTTTGTATCCACATACGCCACACGCTACAAAGGCCGCATCCCCCTCTGGGAACCCTGGAACGAACCCGACCTCGGCTTCTGGCGCGGCACCACCGGCCAATACATCCAGCTCGCCGCCATCGCGCTCGACGAAATCCGCCGCGCCGACCCCGCCGCCAAAGTCATGAGCGGCGGCTTCGCCACGCTCAAACCCCACGCCGGACGCTTCCGCAACCCCGATCTGCACGAACGCGTCATGCGCACCCTCGGCCCCCGTTTTGATTACCACGCTGTCCACGAACACAGCGCCTTTGACATCTTTTCGCGCCTCGTTGACGGCCCCTACACCACCTTCCGGGCCAGCCTCTCCCAACCCGTCCCTCCACTCTTTTTTAACGAAACCGCCCTCACCGCCATCGGCGGCCCCGATTCGGAAAAAAAACAGGCGCTCAACCTCGTCAAAAAAGCCACCTTCGCGCGTGCCCGCGGAGCCGCCGGCTACCTCTGGTATGACCTCCGCAACGACGGCGCCGACCCCGGCAACGGCGAACACAACTACGGCCTCATCACCCGCGACTTTCAGCCCAAACCCGTCTTCACCGCCTTCAACACGCTCGCCCGCCACGCCATCCCGCGTCCCTTCCTCCGCCAGATCGAAGCCGGCCCCGACCGCTGGTTTTTCCTCCACGGCGCCGCGCCCGCCGCGCCAAGCGCATCGGGCGCGTCGGGCGCGTCCTCACGCCTCCTGGTTTTCTGGAACGACGACATCGCCTCGCAAAACGAACAACTCCTGCTGCGCCTCCCCGGAGCCACGCGTGCCACGCTCATTGACATCAACGGCAACGCCACACCGCTCACGTTGACCGGCCACACCGTTGTTGTGAACGCCGCCACGACGCCGCTCTACCTGCTCGCCGAAAACGCCACCGACATCGCGCTCGCCGAACGCCTCGCCGGAGCCTCCCGCGCCTACTACGGCGCCCCCGGCCAGACGCTCTCCGTCGCCTGCGAATTCGCCAACCCCACGGACCGTCCGCAAACGGTAAACGTGCGCTGGACGACACCCCTCACCATG
Source organism: Opitutaceae bacterium (assembly GCA_031266495.1). The sequence continues at coordinate 9,054 of JAISAX010000281.1, read as the reverse complement.
CAAGTCCTCCCCCCCGCGCCGGCCCCCGCACTGACCCTGCCGCCGCGCTCCAAAACCACCTCCACGGTCACCGTGCGCGTGCCCGAAGCCCCGGCCTACCGCTTCGGACAAAGCACCCGCCTCCGCATCGATTACGACTACGCCGGCTCGCCCTGGAGTGGACGCCTCCTCATCCCCGTGTGCTACTCCGCCATCGTGATCAACAACCCCGCGTTGCCCGAAAAAAACAGCCGTCGCGCGCCCGATATCACGCTCGACCGCAAGGAACAGGTTTACTCGTTCATCGAAGCCGATCCGCAACTCGAACACCAACGCTGGCGCGGCCCGGGAAACCTCTCCGCGCGCGTGTGGATTGGCGCGGACGCCACGGCGCTCTTGCTCCGCGTTGAAGTCACCGACGACCACCATCGGCAAACACAGGACCCCGCCGCATTGTGGAAAGAAGACAGCGTGCAGTGCGTGATCGACGTTCCAGGGCAGAGCGGTTTCTGGAAACTCGAATTTGCCGATCACGACACGCGCGGCCCGCTCACCATGATCTGGAGCCGCCCGGTTGGCGCACCGGACAATCAGCCCGAAATCCGCCTCCTCACCACGAAGCCAGAAACCGCCGGCCCTGCCAGTCAGAACCGGATTTACGAAGCGCGCGTCTCCCGTGCCGACCTTGGTCTTACGGACGAGATTCTGCGTGACGGATTCCGGTTCAACATAGCCGTCAACGACCACGACGGGACGGTGCGGGCGCACGCCATCGAACTCGCGCCCGGCCTCGTGCTCAACAAGTCCGTTGAAAATCCACCCTGTGTAATGTTCGGCAAACTACCAGTGCCATGATCTCACAAATCTTGACACAGGGCGCAGCGCTGACGTGCTGGCTGTTCGCCGGCCCCTGCTCGACGGACGTCTCGCATCTCTACACCGACAGTTACGACGTGCCGCTGCCGCCATACCGGCAGTTCTTCGACGCCGCTGACGCGACTGCCGCGCAGTTCGCCGGCGAAGCCCTCCGCGAAGGGGAAAAACTGCGCTTTCGCGGCGCTGAAAAAACATGGATGTTACGGCGCTTCGCACCGGGCGAAAACAAGTTCATGCTTTCCAGCGGCGGCGCGTTCGCCCGCACACTGCAAACCTTCGCCTGCACGGAAATCGTCTCCCCCGCCGAACGCACGGAGAGTTTTACGCTCGCACTCACCGGCAGCGCCGATGTCTGGCTCAACGGCGAAAAAATCTTCTCGCACCGCTCGCTTGGCCGCGTCGCCTCCACGTCCGCGGTGACGGCGCGACTCAAGGCTGGCGTCAACCGCCTGCTCGTCGTGCTGACCAATGCGCACGTTCACGCGGTCAACAGTTTTGAACTCGTCTGGCAAGGCGGGCAGGTCGAGGCGCGTCTGCCTCTGGCGAAAATCGCGGAGCGCGACGCACTCGAAAAATGGTTCGCCTCGCTGCATTTCCCCGTCTCCCTGCTCCTCGCAAACGACCCCGCCCGCGACGTTCTCGCGCTGCGGGGAAACAAACCGCCGCCCTCCGCAAAAAACGGAAAACTGACGGCCACATTTCACGCGAGAAACGCCGCCCGGCTGGAAACCCCCGCGCTGCTGACGCGGGAAATTTTGCCATCGGAGGAAACTGTTCTCATCCGGGCCGGAGAACTGCCGATTGGGGGGGGGGGGGGGAGGCGGACAATGCACGGTGACATTCGATTACACGAGCGATGCCGGCGTCCGTCTGACCGATGTCGCCCGGCTCGTTTTTTGGCGGGCCAATATGGAGGCCACGCCCGACACGGGCGACATTGCCGCGCGCAAGGCATGGCTCCTGCGGCGCACGGCACGGCTTGCCCGCGCCGACGCGACGACAAACATTCGCGCCTGGTTTTTTACCGAGATTTCCCGTCTCGCCACCACCGGCGATTTTTCAGGCCGGAACGAAGCCAACCTCAACGCGGCTCTCGACTACATAGACCGCCGCTTCGATTGCTCGGATTTTTCGCTGCACGGATTGCTGCGGCTCTTTTATCTGTACCGCGACAATCCGGACTTCCCGGCCACCACGCGGGCGCGCCTCGGGCAAACAATCCTGAATTTCAAATACCAGGAGGATGAACCGGGCCCGACGATGATGTTCACGCGCTCGGAAAACCACCGAATCCTTTTTCACAGCGCGGAGTTTCTCGCCGGGAACCTGTTCCCCGGCGCCACCTTTCCCAACAGCGGAATGAGTGGCGGGCAACACGCCGAAAAGGGCGCGCGTCTCGCCAATGAATGGATGCGCGACCGCGCAAAACACGGCTTCGAGGAGTGGCTCTCCAACACGTATTTTGAGGAGGACTTCCTCGCCCTGCTGAACCTCTTTCAGTTCGCACCCGACGGCAGCGAAACCAAAAGACTGGCAGGTGGATTGCTGGATTTGCTGACCTTCATCCTCGCCTCGCACCACTTCCACGGAACGCTCGCCACGACGCACGGGCGTGCCTACGAGCAAAGCATTCTCCACCCGGAACTGGAGGCCGTGCGTCCGATCATCTGGCTGCTCTTCGGCCTGCCAAAAAGCCTCAACCAAAGCTGTTCCATCGGTGCCGTCGCGCTGGCCACGAGTGCTTATGCACCGTCGCCGGCTGTCCTGGAAATGGCACTGGACACCGCGCCGCTGGCAACACGCTCGCGCATGGGATCATTCGCCTGGAATCCCGAAGCCAGGGGGGGCATAAACTGCCTCACCAACCGCCGCGACGACTACATGGTCTCCGGCATGGTCGAGGCCCGGCTCGGCTCCTTCAACGCCCAGGCCCACGCCGGACAAATCACGCTCAAAGGCGGCGTCCCCATCTTTGTCTCCTGTTTCGACAACCCCGGCCCGGACGCGCGTCCGTCCTACTGGGGTGGACAATTCCGCTGCCCGAAAACCATCGTTAGCGGCGACATCCTCGCTTACATTTACGACATTCCGGACGTCTCGGGGCTGACACATTGTTATTTCCCCCTCCCCGACTTTGACGAGGTTGCGGAGGCCGGACGCTGGTTGTGTGGTCGCAAGGGCGACGCTTATGTCGGGGTGTATTCAATTAAAAAGTACAACGTCACCGGCGCCGGAGCGTGGAAAAACCGCGAGTTGTTGTGCGGGGAAAAGCGAAACATCTGGATTTTACAGGCGGGCAGCCGGAACGACTACGGCTCGTTTGAACAATTTCGCACCGCGTTGCGCGACGCGAGGATCACCGTTGATGGCGGGGTCGGCGAGAGCGTTCGTTATGTTGCTCCGCGCAACGGTGAATTGTTTCTCTCCCATCGGGAAACTTGCACCCGCGATGGCGCGCCCGTGCTCGAGAAACCGTTCCCGATGCTCGAAAATCCCCGTGGTCGCGCCGACTACGGCGAGGGGAATTTTTTTCACCTGATTCCCTGAAACCCGCTTTCGGCACTCAATTTTCAGCGACTCGTTTGCACACCGTTTTCCCGTCGCACCAGCTTCCGTTGACGGAGGTGATGGTGGGCATCGCCGGGATGCCACGCTCGTTGCGGTGGTGTTGGCCCACGATCAGGTCGATCGCCGCCGCGCCGACGAAACGGCTGTTCTGGTCCATGCCGGCGACGCGGCCGAACATGTCGCCCGACAGGTCGAGGTCCGCGTAGCCGATGTCCTCCGGCACACGCAGGCCCGCTTCCTCCATCCAGTCGCGCAGGAAACCGTGGTGCACTGACACGACGACGTCCGGAGCATGCCGCCGTACCCAGTCCTGAAACGGGCTTCGGTTGACAGGCATCTCCATGACCTCGTCGCTCAGGAAAACCGGCACACGGGTCTCCGGCGCATCGTGCATGGCCTGATCGGCAAGATACGCGGCCTGCCAGTGGTTGAGCACGCGGTTGTCGTCCGACCGGCTCAGCGCCAGCCCGATCCGCCGGTAACCGGATTCGCGCAGGTGACGCAGGGTGCTGCGCATCGTCAGGTACTGGTTGTTGCAGGCGCGGTGCAGGTCGGGCCGCGACATCGTGTAGCCGAGACAGGCCGCCGCGAAGTGCGACCAGTCGAACTCCGGGTAGTCGTGCTGGTAGGACATCCATGACGGGGCCAGCAGCACGCCGTTGATCCCGCGCGACCAGAGCACGCTCGAGAGCCGGGCCGGCGTCATGCCCGGTTCCTTGGCCCAGAAGTGTTCCAGCCGGTAACCGAGCTGCGCCGCCCGCTCGGCGGCGCCGGCATGGAACAGCGCGACGGTTTCGGAGCACCGCCATTGCTCGCGACCTTCGGGATCGGCGGTGAGGAAGGAGATGACTTCGGAGGAGTGTTTCGCATGGCCGCGACCGCGGCGGCGCGTCAGATCCGCCATCAGGGTCGAAATCAGCGGATTGGGGCGATAACCGACCTCTGTCGCTATTTTACGGATACGCTCGCGAAGCTCCGGACGGACATTGGGCTGATTCCGCAATACCCGCGATACGGTCATGCGCGACACCCCTGCCAGATCGGCAATCGTCTGGAGCTTGTTGGAAGGGGAAGCCATATCGGGGGGGGAGGAAGAATTAAGAATTAAGAAGTAGGAAGTAAGAAATAAGAACTGATGTTACGCGAAAGACAACATAGGGGCGCGCACAAAACAGTAAAAGTGCGCCCCCACGGGGGGGGGGGACTCCACGTGGACTTCCGCTCAGTCAATAAAAACCCGCTCCACGGCTCCGGTTGGGCACCGTAAGGAAATAAACGGTGCCTTGGCTCTCTACCGGGGGTAACCGGACTGGCGTGCGGGGCGGCGTCCTCTTCGCTTCCAGAACACCAACATCATCATCAAGAATCCTGCCGTCAGGCTACTCGTCGCCGCTTCCGGTATCGCCGCAAGGCTGCTCAACGCCACTACGCGAAATCCGATGTGGGAGTTCTCGACGTCGCCACTGCTGGAGTTGCGGCCCGAGGACGCAAGCCGGGCGTCCGCGTAGTTGAACGCGCCGCCACGCAACCCACGGGCATTAATATCAGAACCGTCCCAGTTCATAATCAATGAATCGTTCCATTCCCATAAGCTTCCCATCATGTCGTTCGTCCCGTTCTGCTCCGGGTCGTAACCACCTACATCCTCCGGCTCATACGGGCCGCCCTTGTAGTCATAGTAGTTCGCTTCCGCTCCGGTGATGATGCTGCTTCCGTTCGCATACAACGAATAGCTACTGTTGGCCACGCTGTAATACGCGGCCTTGTACCACTCGTTCTCGCTCGGTAGCGCCCATACCGTCCCGCTGACGCCTGCCAGCGAACCCGTCCCCGTCAGCGTCGCGCCGTTCTCCTCAAGGTTGCGCTCCACCGTCAGATTTGACGGTGGAGCACTCCCTCCGCTCAGTGTGTACACTCCCGTCTCCGTGTCCGCTCCGTCGATGGCCCCGTTCGTCAGCCAGTTCGTAAACCTCATCGCATCGTAAATGCTTACAAAGTTCACTGGCTTCAACGTCTCCGTCGCCGTGTAGGTATAAACTCCCTCTGAGTCGCTGCGCGTAATGCCGCATCCAAGCGAGTCATTGTTCTTGTCCATACCCTCGTTATAGAGTCCATAAGGGTCCGCGGTCTTCGCCACCGCGTTCAAAAACTCCGCATACTGACCGCTCGTTACCTCCGTCTTCCCTATCTCGTACGTGTAGGGCACCGACCCGTAGCCGGTCGTCCCTCCGTCATATTGCATGTTGACGCTGAAGTCTCCGGCGTTACCGGGACCGCCTATCGTGACGGTGTCGATTGATATGCCAAAGGCCGTCGCTGTTCCCAGCATGGTCAGCATTCCCGCTACCGGGAACGCCAGCAGTGTCCGCAGACGCGGACACTCGTTTATAGTGTTTTTATATGATAGGGAGACTGTCATGGCGTGTCTTTTTCTGGTTGTCGTGCGGTTTTTAACGGGTGGAGCGCTCAGGGGATGATGGCGGAGAAGATTTCGCTGGCGGGGCCTTTTTCACCGCGGGTGTTTTCCCAGCGCAGGCAATAGTAGAGGGTTTTGCCTCGCTGGTCTTCGTCGAAGAGGAGGGTGAGAGGGCTGTTTGTATCAAAGCTGGAGTGGGTGAGGTCGCTCAGCTTGCCCGGGGGGGGCGTCGAGGATGGCCCAGAGTATCTCGACTCCGTGTACGCCGAAGGGTTTGGCACTGCCGCGTTTGCCGCCAAGGACAAAGAACCAGATGGTGAGTTGGCGGATGATGTGGGTGTCCAGGTCGTGGCCGGGGGGGCGGTGGGCACGGGCACGGGGGTGTGCGTGGTCTTGTGTACGGGCAGGCCCATGCGGACGCGGTCGTCGTCGGTGACTCCGGTGCGGTTGTACGTGATGTGTTCGCTGATCATCTCGCGCAGGGCTTTTTCATACTCTTTGCGGTTGCGGTTCTTGGCTTCGACGTCCACCTGGCTCCGGGTTTCGGGGTGTTGGGCCACGTTCCAGGCTGCGCCCCATCGGGTCTGGATGGTTTCGAGCGCGGTGAGCGCGGCTTGCGATATGCCGTACCGGGCAAAGTTTTCGGTGAAATCGCTGACGAGTTTCTTTTGCCAGATGTCAAACTTGTCGTCGGGACGGGGAATATAGTTTGTATTGCTCATATCTCTTTGCTGTTTTGTTGGTTGCTGTCATGTCCGGATCATTTTCCGGAAAAGGTGCGGGCTTCTCCCGGGCTTCCGTAACTGGTTACGGAGATCCCGTAACTGGTTACGGAAGGCCCGTAATTGATTACGGAAGGTCCGTAACTGATTACGGAGCGTCCGTAATTGATTACGGAGGGTCGGGAGCCGGTTACGGATGCCCTGGAGGTGGTGCCGCGAGCCGCGGTGGTGGCTGCAATGGTGCTGGCGATGCGGCTGGCGGACTTGCCTGATGTTCCCGGCGGGCTGGCCGATGGGTGCCGTCAATCCGCCACAGGGCGCACAGGCTGGCGCGGGGTCATCCGTTGCCTGTGCATGTCCTGTACAGACAAATATTAGCTTGCTAAATGGGGGGAGGGGGGGGGGGGGGGGTAAATCGCAAGGTTACAGCGACTTGCGTAAGTTTTTTCGTCGGCGCACCACGCGCAAGTGCTTCATCGGTAGTGATGATAGTGGTGGTTGCGCGTGTGTTGAACATGTGGCTTGTGGTGATACAAACGGGAGAAAACAAGGCGGCGAAGCTGGTGGGCGGTTGCCTGAAGGCAAGCGTTTTTTACGTGTTTTAACGTATTTTCACGTATTTTTTTCCGCCGCCTTGCCGCTCCTTCGCACGTAACTTCACTTGAAACCCGGGGTTACGCAGGATCGCCCGTAGGGGCTTCGCTTGCGAAGCCCGCGCCAAGCGGACGAATTGACGTATCTCACCAGTCAGGTCCCGGAGGGCTTCGCAAGTGAAGTCCCTGCCTCCGGCGGGCGTAACATCAGTTCCTGATTCCTGATTTCCCGCCAAAGGCGGGGGTGGCATCCGTGTTTTCGTTACATCCGGAACATCCGTCTCACTTGCGTCGGGCTGCGATCGCCCAGTGACAGGCGTCCACGTAAAGCTCGGCGCTGCGGCGCCACGAAAAATCCTTCGCCATGCCGGCGCGCCGGATCTGGCGCACGTGGTGCGGGCGGTCGTAATACGTCGAACACGCCCAGCCGATCGTGTTGTAAAGCGCGACGGGGCTGGCGTCGTTGAAGAGAAAACCGGTGCCCTCGCCGGTCTCCTCGTCGTATTGCTCCACCGTGTCGATCAGGCCGCCGGTGGCGCGCACGACCGGCGGCGTGCCGTAGCGCATCGCGTAGAGTTGCGTGAGCCCGCACGGTTCGGTCCGGCTCGGCATCACAAAAAAATCGCTGCCCGCCTGCACAAGGCGCGCCAGGCCGGGGCTGTAACCGATGTACGTGCCGACCTGCCTGCGGAACTCGTCTCCCATGCCGCGAAACATGTATTCGAGCCCGGGATCGCCCGCCCCGAGGATGACGAACTGCACATGCATGCGGCGCACGATGCGGGGCAACGCCTCGGCCACGAGATCAAGCCCCTTCTGTCTTGCGAACCGCGATACGATGCCGAACACCGCCACATGCGGATCGACTTTCAGGCCGAGCTCGCGCTGGAGCGCCGCCTTGCACACGGCCTTCCCGGTGAGATTGGCCGCGCTGTATGTCGCCGGCAGGCTCATATCGATCTCCGGACTCCAGGAGGACGTGTCGATGCCGTTGAGGATGCCCATCAGGTCCGCGCCGCGAAACGCCAGCACGTCATGCAGCCCGCAACCGCCCTCCGGCGTGCGGATCTCGTGCGCGTAGGTCGGACTCACCGTCGTGAGCTTCGTGGCGTGGTAGAGGCCCGCCTTCATCATGTTGACCCCGCCGAATGCCTCCACGCTGTCGGCGCGAAATTCGGCGGCGGGCAACCGCGAGTAGTCGAACGCCCTCCGCCCGAACAACCCCTGGTGTTCCAGATTGTGGATCGTGAACATCGACGCCGTCCGCCCGAGCGGCGTGTCGCGGTAGAGCGTGTTCAGGTAAACCGGCACGAACCCCGTGGTCCAGTCGTGGCCATGGATCACGTCGGGAATCCAGCCGAGTTGCAGGCAGAGCGTGAGCGCCGCGCGCGAGAAGAAGGTGAAGCGCAGGTCATTGTCCTCATGCGCGCCCCACGGGCCGGTGTAAACTTCCGGCCGCCCGAAAAAGCGCTGGTGTTCGAGAAAATAAACCGGCACCGGCACGGTGGCGCCCGGCAGCGTCGTTTCCCAGGTGCGCGCCCACTCGGCCGCCGCCCCCACGTCCACGCCGAGCGGGTCCTGGCGCGCCCGCCAGTTGGCGCCGATCTTCACGCAGCCGTAGGCCGGGCAGACGATACGCACATCATGCCCCAGCGCCGCCAGCGCCTTGGGGAGCGAACCCGCCATATCGGCGAGACCGCCAACCTTCACGAACGGCTCTACTTCCGGGGAGACAAAGAGTATTCTGAGGGAGGACACGCCGGGGAGAGAACACGATCTTTGCGCCCCGGCCAACCCATAAAACGCGATGAAGGTGGCGAAGAAGCGCCTGCGGTGGAGCGGCGGCCTTTCAGGCCCAGGGGCGTGGTTGCAAGCCCCACGCCCCGAGCGCCGGGCGATG
>JAISAX010000268.1 GCA_031266495.1 Opitutaceae bacterium | reverse complement strand
CATCCGGTCCCCGACAACCCCCCCCACGTCGCCCGGTGGTCGGTCGGTAGGGCGCAGGTTGCCCCCAACGCCAACGGCCCCCCAAATGGCCTACTTCCTACCCCCCCCCCCCCCCCCCCGCAGTAAGCACTGAACAGTGAGCAACAAACACAACCCATCAATAGCCCCACCTCCGGGGTTTCCCCCAATGACTATCCATCAACAAGACGAAGTCCGTCGCGCCGTTCCCGGTTTCACCCTGGTCGAATTGCTGACGGTGATCGTGATCATCGGTATCCTTGCGGCCATTACCATTCCTGTTGTCGGCAAGGCGCGCGCTTCCGTGCGTAATGCCAGTTGCATTGCAAACCTTCGCCAGTACGGCATCGCCGCTATGACGTTTACCGACGACAACCGGGGACGCCTCCCGCGTGCCGGCAACTGGCAGGACAGCCTGGCACCCTACTTAAGCATGAAAAACCGCAACGCCGAGTCCAGGCTCTGCTGCCCGGATTTCGCCCGCCGGTTTCCTGAATATTTTCCGACCCAGACCTGGACGACCCTCGGTTTTCGCGGCTATCAATTCGACAGGAACCTTTCCAACATGCCTTTCTCCCTCATTCAGAATCCCTCGCGCACCCCTTTGCTCTGGGACTCCGCTGCCGGCGACAAAACGGCCAAGGATACCTCCGGTTTTACGGGACGCCACAGAGGTTTTCTCCATCCGAAATATCGGCATTCCGGCAAAGCAAACCTCTTGATGGCCTCCGGCAGCGTCCTGAACCGGAAAGGCGTTTACAACGCGGACGAGAACACAGATGACGTCCATCTGGCCGAAGCCGAGGGTGGCATCGTCTGGGACAAAAACGGCCAGCCTTTTTATTGGGAAGACAGCTATCCCAAGGCGTCGTCTTACTGGGAACTACAGTAGCCCGGACCGGAGCTTCATCCCGCGTTGCACGACGCTACAAGGTATCATGCGCGGGTTTCGGCGTGCTGGCGGAGGCGTTCGCGAGCGATGAGGAGCGACTGGTGCAGGCGGTTTTTGAGGAGTTCGAGGGACGGCAGGGCAGTGAGGTAGTCGGCAACGTGAATGTTGTTTTTGTCCAGTTGCAGGAGTTCGACGTGTTCCTCGTTTTTGCCAGTGCAGAGGATCAGCCCGAGCGGACATTCCTCGCCCGCGACTTGCTCGTATTTTTCGAGCCAGCGCAGATAGAGTTCCATCTGGCCGGCGTGGGCGGCCTCGAATTCGCCGATCTTGAGGTCGATGGCGACAAGACGGCGGAGGCGGCGATGATAGAAGAGGAGATCAATGTAATAGTCGCGATCATCAATCGTGATGCGTTTCTGGCGGGCAAGGAAAGCGAAGTCGTTGCCGAGTTCGAAAATGAAACGTTGCATCTCGACGAGGATGGCGGTCTCAAGATCTTTTTCGACCAGCCATCCGTGAGGCCGAGGAAGTCGAGGAGATAAGGGTCGCGGAGGGGGGCGAGGTCCGTAGTGAGGCGGTCTTCGTCGCGCAGGAGGGCGAGGTCGTGTGTAATGGTTTTTTCAGGACGCCTGGAAATGGCGGTGCGTTCGTAGAGCAGCGAGTTGCTTTTTTGCTGAAGAGTGCGCGTGCTCCAGCGTTCGAGCCGGCAAAGTTCGGCGTAAAATTCGCGTTTGAGGGGATCTTTGAGCGGGATGATCATTTTGAAATGCGACGAACGAATTGTCGCCGCAGTGCGGCGACAATTCGTTCGTCGGGGAATGCGTAGGCGAATTGCACCATTCGCCGGAGGTTTTTTCGCCGAAACCGCGTCCGTAATCCCGTTCCAGGTCGCGGGCGATGGAGGCGAAGATTTCCTCGCCGTAACCGGCGCGTTTCTGTTTCAGCACGTCGGTGCGAATACGCATGCCGATCTGCCAGTAAAGGGTGGTGAGACTGGCGTTGATGGTGACGGCAACCTGTCCGCGGGCGGCGTCGATGAGATGGCGGATATCGCTGGCAAGCGCGACCGGCTTGCGCGGCGCGGGCGCAGGTTTGGTTGGCGCGAAGGTTGCGGGCGTGGGCGCGGGCGCGGGACGGGTTTTGCCGATGGCGGTTGCTGCTGCGCGGGAGGAGCGGGGGGTCGCGCGAACGCGAGAACTGGCGCGGGAAACGGATGCCTTTTCTGACGTCATGATGGCGGACTATTCAGACGCACAGTCCGTCATCATGAAATAATAAATGTGAGATTCCAAAAAATTAACCACGGAGTGAAACGGATACGGCCGCATCTCAAAAAGTGGACAGGTCCCGGAGTGGCACGGGCATCTTGCCCGTGTGCGTTGCCTCTGCACGCAGGCTGAGTTGAATGCGGACCGGCGGCGCTGCGCGCCGTCCACGGGCAAGATTCCCGTGCCACTTCATGGGCAGGATGCCCATGCCACATTGCGGGCGAGACGCGGAGCGTCTCGCCCGGCAGGCAGAGATGCCTGCCGCTACGTCGATCCGCGTAAAACTTCAATGCGTCATTTATTGTTCACTACGAACTTCACGACGTTGGGCGGAGTGTCGCCGTGGGTCGCGCCTTGCTGGTATTCGATGCGCTTCGAGACGGAATCGGGAATGTTGTTGTAAAGCACGGTGACTCCCGAAGGCGGACACACATAGTCGCCAAGACCGGAGACAATCGTAGTCTCACAACGAATACGCCTGGCATGGTTGACCGGGTCGAAATAATCGAGCGCCCGCGTGTAGTCGGGACGCCAGCCTTTGAGGCGGCCGAGCGTCACGCCGCCGAGGTCGCATACCCAGGGTTTCCATGCGGAGCAACGGGTGACGTCGGGATCAAGCCCGGCGGCAAGGAGCGCCTGGAAACCGCCCTGGCTGCCTCCGCTGACGATGAGCGTTTTGCCGTCCCATTCGGGTCGCGATTTGATGAATTCGAGGGAGCGCAACACGCGGAGGACAACGCCGTTGAAGTAGGCGGTTTCGGGTTTGGTGTTTTCCTGTTTGTTGAAGGCATAGCCTTTGAGCGTGGTCTTGCCGAGGTTGGCGTAATAGTCGGCGGGCTGTCCGTTTTCGATGCCGTGTACGTTGATATTGAATACAAGAAGGGGTTTTGCGGACTGTGCGACTCTCGTGTCTTCCCGCCCGGCGGAACCGATGCCGTACCCGTTGAAACTGACCTGGGCGGCGGCGGATTTGAGGGCGGCGTTTTTGGTTTTGCTGAAATAGCCGGAAACGGGTTTGGGCGTGGTGTCACCGGCGGCGATGGCTCCGGCACAGGCGATTTTCATGTCGAAGGTTTCCACTCCGGGGTGCGTTTCGGGGACCGGTTTTTGTTCGAGAACCTTGAGCGGCACTTTGGCAAGAGCGGTTTTTTGCGCGGTCCAGTACGTATCGAAGTCCGCGGGTTCGGGGATGTTTTTCAGTTTTTCGGGCTGCACGCCGGCGCCGCCGTCGAAGACGACTTTCTTTTTGCTGTCGTTGACGAGTGTCTGACCGTCGGGGCCGATGGCGTTGACGAGGATGCGGACGAAGCCGGGTTTGGCGGTCGAGGTGGTCACGACGAGCGGTTTGTCGGCGGCGGAGGTGGCTTCGCCTTTTTCGGTGAGGCCGTCGTCGCCGGTGCGCGTCCACGAGAGGCGGGTGCCGGGGACGGGCTGGCCGTCTTTTTCGAGGCGGATCTCGAAGATCATTTTTTCGCCGGGCGCGTAAAAGGGCGTCGGTTTGTCGATCTTGCCGAGGAGCAGGAGGTCGCCCGCGTGGCCGGTGACGGCGGCGAGGGCGAGGAATAGCGGGAGGAGCAGGAGGGCGTGGGTGCGGGATTTCACAGGATGAAAATTGTAAAACTTGATTATTCGGGGACGTGAAGCATCTTTGCGACATGATTTTCACGGACATCAAACCGCAGATAGAACAACTTCCGCTGGAAGAAATGCAGAAGGCGCTGGCGTTCCTGAAAAACCGGGTGCGGGGAGATTCGGATGGGAACCGTCGCATGTTGTCTGACATCCACAGAAAGATGGATACGGGGGCAAAGGTGCGGTGGGAGGATCTGAAACGTCAACTCGGGATCGAATGACCGCCGGGTGAGATGAGCGGTCTTGGCTATGAGTTGGTTTTGGGCGAGGCAGCGGTATTCCGGTTGGTTGCCGCATCGAAAGCGGAACAACGTCGCATTGGCAGATTGCTCGACCGCATCAAGGCGGAACCGTTTTGGAAAGGGGATTTGCGTGAGAGTGACACTGAGGGAAGAATCCATGAGATCGTTCTCGATGGTGACTGGCTGGTGACTTTCTGGACCGATCATGCGGCCAGAGAGGTGCGCGTAGTGAGAATCGAAGAGGTCGATGATTAGGAACCGTAATGAAATAACCAGTGCGAATTTGCCTGGTCTTGAAGAGCGCGCCAGCGTCGCTGACTTACGTAACTGATGTTACGCGGATCCCCACGTAGGGGCTTCGCTTGCGAAGCCCGCGAGAACCTGACGCAACGGGAGACACGCCAATTCTCTCCGCCTGGCGCGGGCGTCGCAAGCGACGCCCCTACAGTCGATCCGCGTAACATCAGTTACTTCAGTTACGCTCGTTGTCATTTGCCGGTCCACTCGGGTTTTTGATTTTTGGAGAACCAGGCGCGCAGGAGTTTTTCGCGCGCGGTGGGGTGGGCGGCGGGCCGGTTGTCGTTGGAATCTTCGCCGTGCTCGACGCTCCAGACGCTGGATTCACGGAAGGCGTGGTAACTCCAGTCCCAGCCGAGTTCTTCAAAAATGTCGATGAGGTCGCTGATGTAGCGGTCGGCTCCGGGCGCCCAGCGGATGGCGCTGAATTCGCCGACATAGATGGGGGCGTTGCAGGTTTTCTGGAATTCGATGACGGGACGAAGCTCTTCGAGAAGGGTGGTTTTGTCCCAGTGGCGTCCGGCGATGTCGCCGGGGTAGGTTTCGGGTTTTTGCGTTTTTTGCCAGATGCGGTTGTGGGTGTAGGCGGGCGGGTTGTACATGTGGACGCTGTAAATGACGTTGGGGACGGCCACGGGGAGGAGGGTGATGAAGCCGTTGGGGTTGCCGCCATATTCCGGTTCGATGATGACGGGTTTTGCAGGGTCGATCTCGCGGATGGCACGGGCAACGCGCAGGGAGAGTCCGTTCCAGAGTTGGGCGCCGGGACTCCACCGGGTGAGTTTGGGTTCGTTGGCGATGTCGTAGCCCAGGACGACGGGGTTGTCCTTGTACCTGGCGGCCAGGCGTTGCCAGAGGGCGACGAGTTTGTCCTGGTTGGCGCGATTGGCAAAGAGTCCGCGGGAGAGGTCGTGGAGGTCGATGACGAGATACATGCCGTATTCATAACACCATGACAGGGCGGTGTCGAGGCGCCGGAGTTCCTCGTCAAGGATGCGGTCGAAGCCGGGGGTTTCGAGTCCTTCGGGGTAGTGGGTCATGCCGAGTTGCCAGCGGATGAGGTTGGCGCCCCATTCCTGCCCGAGCACGCGGAGATCGTCTTTGGTAGCGCGGGTGCTGACCATGGCGCCGCGCAGGCGGGGGAGGAGGGGAGGGGGGGCGCCGCGGTAGTGGTTGTCCTCGCGGAGAGTGGCGCCAGGGACGGCGGTGACGCCTGTTTCGAGAATTTTTATTTCGATGTCGTCGAACCAGACGGTGCCGGTGGCTTGTTCGAGGCCGATGACGAGGCGGGCTTCGCGGCAGGTGACAGGGACGGAGCTGACGATGTTGACGGTTTTCCAGTCAAAGGTGCCGTCGCCGGCGTCGGCCTGCGGGTAAATGGTCGCGGAGGGGCCGTAGGCGGAGTCGAGCTGGAGCATGAGTTTGATGCCGTTCCAGGGGTTGACTTTGTTGGCAACGTTTTGTGCGCGAATGCGGGCCTGTACGTGGAGCGCGCCGCCGCGGAGGCCGTCGAGCGGGATGGCGCGGTGGAGTTTGCGATCACCCGGCGTTCCGGCGTGAAGACGAAGGGTCCCGGAGTCGATGGCGGGGTCCGCGTTTCCCGCGCCTTTCCAGTCACGGGCAAGCGCGCCGGCATCGGTGGTGGCGAAGGCACTACGCCAGAGGACGTCGCCTGCGGCGGGCGTTTGTTGCGCGCCGTGAAGGGGAATGGGTATGGGGATGGGGATGGGAATGGGAATAAGGGGGCCGGGCGCAAGGATCATGCTTGCGAGCAGAATGCGGGAAATAGTCATGTTCAGAGAATGATGGACAGGGGGGGGGGGGAGGGTAGGTAGAGCAGGCGGTTGTTTTGGGTTCAGTCGCGGCGGCAGCGCGAGAGGCCGGAGGCGCCAAGGGCGGCGAGAGCAATCAGGATGGCAACCGCCGCGGGTTCGGGGACGGCGGGTGGCAGGGTGCCGGCGTAGCCGTGCAGCGAGAATTCGACAGGAGCGCCGGTGCTGACATAACTTCCACCCTGGTCGTGGGTCATAAATCCATACGTGACACTGGAATTGTTGGAAAGATACAGACCGATCGCCCGGCCTGTCGTGCCCGGGCCATCCAGCGAAAGCAGGAAGGCATAGTTTTTGGTGGCGGTGATTTGCACCTGGCCGATGTCAAATGTCAGGTATCCGTGCGCGGAGATGTCGGCAGGGATGCTGGTGGTGTAGCTCCGGATGATGGATTCGGGGGAGACGGAGCCGTTGTAGGCAACGTAAGCGGTGTCGCCCATGTCCAGCAGGCTCAGGGTGGCGGAGGTGCCGACAAGCGCGTCTTTTGTCGTGATGCTACTGATACGGAAGGTGATTGTTTGCAGCACATGGTCCGCGGAAACCGTGAAGTTGCTGCCGATCCAGCGATTGTCGGTCGCGCCATTGCCCAGGTTTCTCCATGCGATATTGCCATCGGTTGAAGAGTGCGGGGTGCTGAAAAAAATACCGGAGGCCGAAGGAGCGGTTTCAGTCCAGATCAGGGAAGCGGTGGCCGCGTGTGTGGCGGCGGCAGCCAGGGAAAGCACGGGCATGAGCATGGCAATGGCAATGCCGGTGTAGTGGAAATGCGGAGCGTTGTTTTTCATGATGTGTGCCGGTTTTTGTATTGGTTGAGCATGACAGGTTGATGTAATGACGGGTTGTGTGATGACAGACAGGGATTGCTGGCGCGATTGGCG
>JAISAX010000234.1 GCA_031266495.1 Opitutaceae bacterium | reverse complement strand
GGGCTTCCAGCCCGTGGACGACGCGCAGCGTCGCCCTTTGCCACCAGGCAAGATCATTTGTTTGAGAGAATTACAGTTGTTTACAGTGAATGACACGAAGGTGAGCAGGGAGGCGGCGCTGCGCGCCGTCCACGGGCTGGAAGCCCGTGCCACGTCGTTCCGCGTAACTTCAGTGACTCATTGCCAGGCTGCTTCCCCAAAAAACCGGGAGTGAAGGCGGAGGAGCCGGGACGTCCGTCAGGGCATCCGTATCTGATTTCCGGATGTCCCGAAAAAGCAAAATTGTGGCTCATTTTGCCAAAGACTTGAGGAGGTTAAAGGCATAATATGCGGACGTTCCTTTGATTAGTAGCTCCACCGACTTCTTCAGCGACCTCTCTAATAATTACCAGCCATGATTTTTAGTGTCCTTGCCCTCTTCCCTTCGTTTGCGCATCGGGAGAATTCTCCGCCGACCGGCGCTCTTCATCCTCATTTTAATCATCTTTCCGGTTGGCATCATAAATCCGGATACATCCTGACCGAACCACTGCCGCGACCTGAGCATGCTCAGGTAACAGGACGAAGTCCTGTTACTTCCATATCTTCCGCCTTCACTTTTTCCGCTTTTACCCTGGTCGAACTTCTCACGGTCATTGCCATCATTGGCATCCTTGCGGCGATCATCATTCCCACAGCCTCACGCGTTCGCCAGACCGCGCAACAAGCCGCCGGACGCAGCAACCTGCGCCAGTTTCAGACAGCCGTGCTTGCTTACGCCACGGATACCCGCGACTCCTTGCCCGGCCCTGCGTCTCGCGGCCAATACGCCGTCGTCAAAAAAAACGAGGAAACCCAACTTTCCTGGGTTCTCCGAGACTACCTCGGCGTGCCAGTCAAGGCCCTCAACGGCACCGTTATTGCAGGCATTATGCCGCCGCTCCTGCGTTCGAAATACGACCCTGCCGTGACCGTCGCCTACTTTGCCGTCAACAATATCTTCCCGCCCGGCGCCGAAACGATGAAGCCCTGGGGTTCGACTTCCTCCGACTGGAAAGCGTGGTATCCGGAATCCTACAAAACCCCGCAAAAGCTTGCCTCCATTCCCGATCCCTCACGCCACGTTGCCCTTATTGACATGGATCTCGGTTTGGGTGCCGCCACCTGGCAGGTCATGCCTGAGCCGCTTTACGGCAACACACGCAACGCCGTCTTTTGGGACGGGCATGTGGAGACTGTGCCGCTTTCCTTTGATTTATTTCCCGGAGGGACAATCGAACCCTGAATGTTCTTTGTCAGCCGAAGAAAATGTGTAGCCAAAGAATAAATACAACAGATTCCGCCAACACGCCAACACGCAAACACGCCAACATATCAATACATGATCCGCACATGAAAACTCCACGCATCCGCACACTCATCACCGCCGCGTCCATCCCGCTGGCCTTTCTCCTCCTGTCTGTCACCGCCCGCGCATTGACCGTTTCGAGCATCGCTCTTCTGCCGGCAAGCGGGGTGAATATCAATTACTCCACCGGCGTTTCCCAAGGCGTCACGGCCCGCTACTTCGCGTCAAATAACCAGCGAAGCCTGGACCAGACTTTTGTCTGGAACAGCGATCTCAACATGTCGGGACTCGGCCTGCTCGTCGCCACCGATCAAAACGCGGCCAGCGGCAAGAATTTTACCAAGTCCCAATCCTACTATCTGGACATCCAGAACCTCGACAACACCAACGACTCTCGCACGGTCCAGGGGACCGTCATAACGGTGCAGTTCACCTTGACCACGGATCTGGTGCGCGCCGGACATTATCTCTACATCGCGTTCACCACGCCTCTTTCGCTGACCAACGGCGCAGCTTACGGCTTCAATTTTCGCGCGGCTGAAGAGGTCAATAACAATGCAGTGTCCATTGACCAAAGCGCCGTGGCCTATGCTGACGGCGCGGGTGGCCAGGGCGGCACGGTGTCCATCATTGCCAATGGCGGCGTCTATACGAGAAGCGGCAGCAATTACGACTTGGCCTTTTTCACAACGACCGCAGCCGTCCCTGAACCCGCGACAACGGTTGCCTCGTTGGGCGCTGCGGCCATTTTCCTCGGCATCCTGCTGCGTCGTCGCCACTGACGGATTGCGCGCGTGCGCTGCGCGCAATCTCCTCCCCCCCCCCCCCCTTCCTCCTTCTTCATTTATCCTCAAGCCTGGCAAGCCCGGTCGATGCTTCGTTCGCCCATGAAATTCTCCTCCCACCTGTCCCGCTACGCGGTGCGCCTGCTGCTGTTGCTCGGCGGCACAGGCGGCCTCATATCCTCCACCTCCATTGCCATTGCCGCGCCAGAGGCGGATGGCCCGCATGTTACACGTGTCGCGGAAAGCCTGGAAGTCCGTCAGCCCGCGACTGCGATTGTAATGCCACGGGTCGTCATCCAGAGCATGATGCTCTGGGCAATACCCGGCTCGCAGCGATTCGACATCGGGAGCACGCTTGAAGACAGCGCGGTCTTCGGCGGTTTTTATGAAAACGCCCCGCTCGTTCCCGTAATCGGGAAGCGATACAAGAGCGGTTCTTTTTTACAGGTGTTCAAGGACATCGAGACGGCCGGGGTTGATGTGATCAATCTGGATTGTTTCGAACGCACCACTCTGGATCAGGTCCATTGGTGGCTTGAGGAAGCCCGGTTGAGCGGAACCGGAATCATGATTTCACCGATGATCGACCGAATGCCCAGGCGCGGCACCCGATTCCTCGCCGAGTTATGGGAAAGAAAGGACATGATTTCGCATCCGAACCTGTTCAAGGTGGACGGAAAGCCTTTTATTACAATTTACGGTCACCGGGAGCCGGCTTTTATCAAGGAAGTTTTGCAGAATGTAAAAGAAGCTGGCGCGGATTATGTAATAATCGGTGACTTGTCGTCCCTGGGTTCCGACGTTTGGGGAAAGGGGATCATCCCCGAACGGGCGCTGGAGAGCATCTCCATGCTGGATGGAGCCTGGTTTTTCGGAGGCAACCTTTCCCTTTTCAACTCGGAGCGGAGCATCGTCCAGAGCCTCAAAACCTGGGCCTTGGCGCAAACCCCGCGGAAGATATTTGGCGGCAGTGTACGAGGAGGTTATATCAGCTCGCGCCGGGTCGGACACCTGGTGTCGCCCGATGGAACGGACAAATTCCGCCGCATCTGGATCGATATTATCAAGGAAAATCCCGACTTCGCTTATCTATCGACACTCAACGATTACTCGGAGTCGGAAATGGACTGCTCCGGCAACGCCTCGTTCAGCTTCATTGATATGAACAAGTATTTCGGCTCTCGCTGGAAAACCGGGCAATGGCCTCATTTGGACAAACCGCAGGCCTTTCTCACTTATAGAAAGGCTTTGGCCGTCGGAGAACCGGTGACTGTTGAGCTGGTTCTTCTACGGCCTGACATCAACGGACGTGAGTCCGTGGAAGAGATCGGAAAGTTATTCAGGATCGAATCCCGGATTATATTGAATAACGAGAAAGCCGTCACGCTTGATCCCGGGAAAATCGAAGTGCTGCCCGGACATCTCGTCTGGAAAATGAGAGCGCCCGGATTTGTTTCCGAAGGGTTGGGAACGCCGGAAGTCAGGATATGGGAAAAGGATGGCGAACTTGCCTTTCCCTCGGGACGGGCGGCAAGCTTTTCAATTGTGGACAATGGGGAAGCCGTTGCCCGCAAGTGGCTTAATGTGCCACTGCATCGTATTTATCCCGACAAGGAGGCGCGGCTGGAAGTCGTTGGCAGCCCTGGAAATCTTTATCCGCGCACGCTGTCAGTCGGTGGGCTTCCGACAAAAGATGTCGTCGGTGGACAAATCGAATTGAGCGGCAATCCATTGCGCAGTTTCTTGCCCCCGGATCAACTCGCCTCCGGCTATATTGAGGAGTTTTATTCCGGTCCCGGATACGGCCCGATGCTCTATAAAGACGGTTTTGTCAAGCGGACTTATATGGACAAAGTGGACCGTTACACTGCCATTGTTCGAATGAGCGGGGATCGATTTTTATACCCAAAACCGATGGAAGTGCCATCGCCCCGAGTCGATCCCTCCACAGTGACGGATCTCATTATAAGCGCCGGAAAATCCGAATTGATTGACCGCGGCCCGTTGCGGCGAAATTTCACTCTGCCCTCCGAATCTCCCCGAAATCCCAAAATCGTTCAGGATAAGGCAAGCAAGCTCTGGATTTTGAGATTTGACGGGACGCAAAATTGTCTCAGGTTTGGGCAAGCTTATTCTCCTGACGCAGTCGATCCCATGACGATGCCGCCCGGCCCTGCGACTTTGGAAATGTGGGTGCGTCCTCGAAAAAATGATCGGTTGCAGGTCTTGTTTGAATCAGGGAATCCGGTTCTTGATATCGTGTTGTTGCCCAAGGGATTCATCCGGTTGACAAGAGTCAATGAAGCATCGCAAAACGTCAGCGTAACCGGGAAAAGCGCGCCCGGATTGAATCAATGGCATCATATTGTCGCGGTTTTCACCGGCTCCGCCATCCGCTTGTTTATTGACGGAAAGGAAGACGCAGCCCCGGCTCCATGTGTCGGATTAAAAACAGAGGCGGGCAGCATGTTGGGGGCGAGTATGAATGCCTCTCCGCAAAATTTCTTTTATGGGGATGTTGCGCGTTTCCGCATTCTTCAGCGTAGCCTCAATGAAGGGGAGGTGGTCGATGAATATATGCGGCACAAAAACCAGTTTTCACTTTGAGGGGATTTTTTTTTGAACAGAAGGCAACGAAGAGAACGAAGAATACCAGCCGTAACAGAATCTGTTGTTGGTTGCTTTATTAGTGTTAATTAGTGTGTATTAGTGGTTAAAAAATGTATT
>JAISAX010000726.1 GCA_031266495.1 Opitutaceae bacterium | reverse complement strand
GGTCAGAGTTTTTCCAGAAACGCTGCGGTCTGCGCCAGGTCGGGCGTCCCGTAAATTTCGGAAGCCCGGCGGTAGAAGGGGCGCAGGGCGCGCGCGAGATGGCGATCGGGACCGGTGTGGCCGGGCCAGTCTTTTTCCTCCCGCAGGAAGGGAGCGAAATAATCGAAGGCGAGTTCGAGCCGCCGGCCGTTCTCCGCCCGGTAGTGCCAGAGGTCCTCGCCCAGGTAATCGCCGCAGCGGGCGGTCACGGCAAAGGCCCGCAGGGCATAGGCGGTGTACATGCGGGAACGCACCCGCTTCATCTCCGCCGGGAAACTGCCGTCGGCCGTGATCTGGCGGCCAATCTGGCGGCGGGCGAGGTCGAGCGCGAATTTCGCCCGGTCGCGGTCGCCGCTGTAGAGCGAGAACGTCGCCACCTGCGCGGCGTACCAGATGCCGTGATTGTTGGCCATGGCCGCCTCCTGCTTGCCGAAGTCGCTTTCGAGCAACCAGGCGGTGTATTCGCGAAACCAGCCGCGCAGGGCGTCGTTGTCCGCCGGTGTCCAGCTTTCGGAATGCGCGAGGAGGTTCACATGATCGACCATGCGCACGAGCACCACGCCCTCGATGATGCCGATGTACATGCCGTCATGGACGCCGGGGAGCGCGGAAGCGTACCTGAAATGCGGATTCATCCGCGTGGCGGGTTCGGTGAACCAGGTCCGGAGCAGCGTGGCGGCTCTGGCAGCGTATTTTTCCTCGCGCGTCAGGTGCCAGGCCGCGGCGAGGGTGTTGATGCGCTCGACGGTGAGATTGTAGCGCGCCTTGTCGTAATCGTCGCCTCTGGCTGCGGGATTGGGAGCGCCGTCGCGGCGGATCCAGGGCATGCCGTCGGGCGTCTTCGGATTGGGCCACGCGAGTTGGCCGATGGCGTAAAAATCATGTTTGTCGCCGGAAGGAGGCACGGCCCGCTTGTCCATGACGGAGAGCGCGGGTTGGGCCAGCGTCTCGTCGGCCTTGCGAAGGAGTCCGGCCCGGGCCGCGCGGCCGGAAGGCGCGTCCGAAAGAAACGCCTCGCGATCCCGGAGAAGCCCGGCGTGATCGAGCTCGACCAGGACCGGCGCGGCACCGGAATCCGCCGCGGAAACGGGCACAGCCACGGCGCAGACGACGGCGAGCGAAAAGGTGTATGCGAGAAGGGAGAGAGCGAGTCGGGTCATATCGGGTTGGCGAGCAGGTTTTCCATGAAATCGGCCATCGGTGCGGTGGCGACGGCGCAATACTTGTCGGCCCCGCCGTAATAGACAAACAGCGTGCCGTCCTTGAGCACGGCGCCGCAGGGGAAAACGACGCCGCCCTGATCGTAGCACCCGCAGGTTTCGTACTCGCAGGCGGGCTCCAGAAACCAGTCGCGGGTGCGGTGGGTGACGCGGGCCGGATTTTCGAGGTCGAGCAGGAGCGCGCCGAGCCGATAAAAACCGTCCGGACCTTTCCCGTGGTAAATCGTCATCCAGCCCTCCGCGGTTTTGAGGGGCGGCGTGTTGCCGCCGATCTTGACTTCCCAGTCCTGTTCAGCGCGGGCGAGAAGGCGGCTTCCGGAGCTGTTCCAGGAGAGAAGATCGTCGGAAGCATTGATCCAGATCGCCGGATGCCGCGTGCCGTAGTCGTCGCCGGTCCACTGCATGGGACGGTGGATCATCCACCACTTGCCGCCGATTTTTTCCGGAAACAGGTAAACGCCGCGATCATCGAGCACGGGATCGGTGATCGGTCCGAAACGGTGCCAGGTCCTGAAGTCGCGGGTGGCGGCGAGGCTGGTCGTGGTGTGCGTTTCCCGAAACTTTGCGGGAAACTCGGCCGGCAGGCCCGGCGGGACGAAGGGCGCGCCGTCGTGCAGCCAGTACTGGCCCGGAGGATACGGACGCGAGGCGTAGGTCAGGTAAAACCATTCGCCGATTTTCATGAGACGCGGGTCTTCCATGCCGCCGCCGTCGCAGGCGCTGTCGTTGCCGGGCGAGAGCACGGGCCGGTCGGAAACGCGGGTAAAATGGATGTCGTCGTCCGATTCGGCGAGGCCGAGGTGGATGCGATGTTCCGGATCGTGGCCGGCGGCGCGGTAGAGCAGGATGAATTTCTGCCGGGCGTCATCGTAAACGGCGGCGGGATTGGTCGTGACGAGCGATTGCCACGGGCTGCCGGGCAGCGGCGAGAGAATCGGGTTGGCTGCGCTCCGGGTGAGCGTGAAACGGGTGAGTGTGGGCATGGCGGTGTAATGGAAAAACGGATCGGCCAACCTGGCCTGCCATGAGAAAAGGCAAAGCCGGCGCGATCAGCGGCGCAGGTGACGGCGCAGGCAGACACACAGAACGATGGCTCCGAACGCGGTAAACACGCCGGCATGGGACGGCTCGGGAATTTGCGAGACGCTGGTGAAACCGAGATCGTCGAAACCGAGAATCATCTGGGCACCGGTACTGACGTGTGTGAGCGAAAAGGTGACTTCGATGGACCCGATTTGTTGCGTCCCCGTTGCCTGATAACCGAAGTAAAGTCCTCGAGCGCCGTCTTTGGGTCCGGTCCACGTCTGGGTGCTGAGAGTGGAGCCGTCCACGCCGAGGAAGCTGGCGCTGATACTCGATACCTGACTGAGTCGGGAGGCATCGCCGGAGAGCGTGAAACCGGCAGCCGTCGCCATGTTCCCCGCAGTGTCGAAAGTCATGCCGTTCCACGAACCGAAATCAATCGTCATGGTGAACGAGGTTTGGCTTCCGTTCGTGAAACCGCGGCCCGCGATATTGATGCCGGCTCCGGGCGATGTGAGCCAGGCTGCCGTGGTGCGCTCGCCACCTGTATCGTTGGCGTAGTCGGTTCCGGCAGTGCCTCTGAACGAGATTTGCACGTCGGCGCGCGCAGGATCGGTAAAGACGATCGTGTTCGATCCTGCCTTGACGCCCGCGAAATCCTGGATGACGCCAAATCCGGCGAGCGCCTCGAGCGTGGCCGACTGCGTGGCGTTGGCCGGGATTTCGTTGGTGTTGAGGTTCCGGTAGCCGGAGCCACCCGGAGCGATGGCGCCGGCACCGGTGGCGAGGGCCGGATCGGTGATGACGGCGGCGCGAATCTGTGCCGCGAAGGCGAAGACGACGATGGACGGGAGGATATATCGGATCATGACGGTGTGTGCGGTTGGATGGATTGTCGGTCGGGTTGGCAGTTTCGGGAACCGGGCGGACGGCCGGAAGCGCCGCGAAGGTGATGCGAAGCGCACAGCCGCCGCACCGGCGCCGAAAAGAGAATCGGCACGGAATTGGCGAATGACAAGGAACGGAGAACGGATGGACGGGAACAGGTCAGCGCATCAGTTTTTCCCCTTGGGTTTGGGCCAGTAAAAACCGGTGCAAAAAAGTTCCATTCCGGAAAAATCGACCCACTTCACCGAACCGTCGGCCCAGGCTGCGTTCATGCCTTTGATCGGCGCGCCTTGCTTCGTGGTGTTTTCGTAGTGGCCGATAGTGCCGTTGGTATTCGATTTTCCGAGACATCCCCACATCGCGAATTCGGGCTCGGGATTATTCAGGTTGGAGAACAGTTCCTTGTAGTTGTAACCGCCGCTGGCGTAGCCCTTCGACGAACGGAAATACGAGTAGCTCATGTTGTGGATATTTTCGAGCGGTTCGGAGGCCATGAGCGCGGGGTCGTAAATGGCGGTCTGCGTCGCCGCGCCGGGGCAGAACATCACTTTCACTAGGGCGCCTGTGCCGGGTCCGATATACGGCGCGAAACAGTCGAGATAGCCGTCCGCGCCTTTCAGCGAATTCGGAGTACGGTCGAGGAGCGGTGTGCCGTCGGCCTTCTTTTGCGTGTAGGGCGGCTGCCCCCGGTGGTCGTTGCCGTAGGCGAGCATGGCGAGGACGATCTGGCGCAGATTGCTCACGCAGGCGGCGCGCTTCGCCGATTCACGAACCTTTCCAGCAGTCGGAATAACGATCGCGGCGAGGATGCCGATGATCGCGATGACCGTCAGCAATTCGATCAACGTGAACGCACACGCGCGCTTCCGTCCGCAGACGGCAGTTGCCCCGGAGAATAGGGCGGCGAAGTCGTTGGAGCGATGGAGTAGCGGAGACATGATGCCATTAACGGACGCCAGGAATCGCACGCTTTCAACCGATAAACTTTGCCAGATTATCGCCCGAAAATGACGTTTCCCGGACTTTACGCCTACCAGCAACATGCCGCTACCATGCTCCGGAAATCCTCCCCCCGGCGGGTTGAAAAAGCACCTCGCCTCATTGGGAATCGCCGTCGTGCCGAACGACATTCGCCGCTTCTGCAAAAAAACGACGCTGGAAGCGACGCACGAACTCCTCCTCGCCCTCGAACGCGCCGGGCTCGACACCTACGCGGCTCCGGGCCAGCTCCTTTCGGTTTTCCAGCGCATGCAGGATTATCAAATCGCCTGTGCCGGGGATCCGGCGCGAGGCGGGTATCGACGCCGTCCCTACACGGCTCCCGGCGAACGCAAACGCCCCGAAGGCCGCGGAGCCAATCGCCGCAAGTGGATCCGGCCCGCGCCTACCACCGCGCCCACCACCGCAGCAGCCACCGCCGCGGCTTCGGCACCTGCTCCTCTCATCGCCCTCCCGCCAGCCGCAACTCCGGTGTCGCGTAGGCATGTTTCCGATACCGGTGCGGCGTGACGCCGAATCGTCGCCGGAAAATTTTGTAAAAATGCCCGAGGTTCTCCAGACCGCAGTCTGCCGCGATATCGATGATCTCGCGTGAGGTTGTATTCAGTTCGTGGGCTGCGTAAGTCATCCGCGCCTCGTTGACCACGTCCGTCGGTGTTTTTTTCAGCAACCGGTTCATCTCGCGAGCCACATGTTCGGGACTGCGTCCCGCCAGTCGCGCCAGTTCCGCCGTGCCGCCACGAAAATGTTCCGGTTTCTGTATACGCTTGCAGGCGACAGCCAGCCATTCCGGCAGCGCCTGCCGGGAATGTTGCGCATTCACCAGCAACGCCATGACCCCGAGCAAAAATGCCTCCGCGCTCAACGCATCGCGCACGCCTGCTTCGAGATCATGAGCTATCGCCCGCAACCGCTCCACCTGGGCAGCGTCGAGGGCAAACTCACGTTTGCGGTGATCGGGCTCGGCAAACCACATGCTCCCGGTGTGGTTTTCAAGACCTCCGCCTCCTTGCGACTTTTCCATAAAAAACCTCCGGCGAAGCCGCTCCCATAATTCGCAGGCAAACGCAAAATTCGCAAACCGCACGAACTTCCCCCTCCCTTCACATGTTGCGGAAAAACCATGTTTATCCTCTCGCCTGATCAGCACCAGCAACCCGGGGAACAGCCGCCGCGTCTCCCCGTTGATGACATGCACGCCATCCCCTTCCTCCACCCAGAACACCTCATGGAAGGCATGCGTGTGCAGAGACGTGCGTATATCGATCACCGGATACCGCCACCACGCGAACCGGCACACGTCGAAGGGGAAGCGGAATGAGTAATCAATACGAGGCATGCCTTTGGATCCTGATCATTTCGTGTACGCGAGGGGCGTGGGGCAAGGCGGGGGGGGGGGGGCGGAAGGGTCAGAGCCGCCGAAGTTGTTCGAGGGAGATGCCGGTGATTTCGGCGATGTCTTCCAACAAAAACCCTTTGGCGATCATCTTGCGGGCATGGGTCAGATTGGTCTCGGCTTTACCTTTTTCGATGCCGACGGCTTCTCCCTCAGCTTTGCCTTTGGCGAGGCCCTTGGCGAGGCCAGCGGCCTCTCCCTTGGCAAGGCCCTCGTTGAACTTGTCGCTGGAATGTTCGCGTTCGAGACGGATGGCGTCCCAATAACCATCGTAGGTGCGCAGTTGTCCGGGCGTGAAGGCCGCTCGCTCAAGACAATCCAGCGCCTTCTTCGTCTCCTTCCTCGCCAACAATTCCTTCGGTGGCTCCTGCGTCTTCTCGTTGATCGCCGTCAATAACAGCAGCCACAATTGCTCGAACTTCTTTTCGGCACGGCGCTGCGGCTTGAACTTCGGCAACTCCACAAAAATCAGCTCGATGCCCTCGATCCGACTCCCGGGATGGCCTTCATGCATCAGCGCGTAACGATGATAATACTCCCCGCCTGTCTCCGGCGTCCGGTCGTATATCTCGTTGACGAAACTGAGCACATACACCGGTTGCAGGCTCTTGAAATCCTCGCGCTCGTCCAGTTGCGCAATGTACGCCTTCGACGCGTTGAACAGCACCCGTTTCTCAAACCCCGTCGTCCAGTACATCTGCATTTCCACGATGAACTGGCGTCCGGGTTGGTCGGTGCAGCGCACGTCCACGATGGAATTTCGTCCTCCGTCGATGCGCGGCAGCATCTCATTGTTAAGGTATTCGATCTGCTTGATCTTTCGATCTCCCTCCAGACGCAGCAGGGCGTTGAGCAACGAGATGCACAGGGTCTTGTGCCCACCAAACACGGTCTTGAACGCCAGATCGTTCTTCGGATTCAGGTATCGGGACATGTCGGACGGGAAACGTGCCCCGCTCCGGCAGAAATCTCAACCGCGAAGTTTCCGTCCCTGCGGGGATGCCCGGGACAGGCATAACCCATGCATCAATTAAACGTAAAAAAAAGCCGATTAACCGGAAGATAAAAATTTCCTGAACAAGTAGTATGTTTCCATGAAACCATCTCCTGCCTTGCTACACCTCCGGCTGTGCGCCGGATTTTTGTTCACCCTCGCCCTCATCCTCGCCCTCGCCACCGCCACCAGCCGTTCCCTCCACGCCGTAACCTACACATGGACAGGCGACGGGACCGACAACAGCTGGACCACCGCCGACAACTGGGACGCCAACGGCATCGCCAAATCCGGCACGGATACCGAAATCATCCTCGCGAACACCGGCAACTACACCGTCACGCAAAACAGCGGCGCCACCGTGAGCTTCAACCGGCTCGTTATCGCCTCCGGCAGCGGCGCTGTTTCAATCGGCGGCGGTAAT
The DNA here is from genome assembly GCA_031266495.1 of Opitutaceae bacterium. The sequence goes on along the minus strand of JAISAX010000726.1, from coordinate 5,847 downwards.
TACCTTGCGTCCAACGCCACTACCGGCGGCTTTGCCGAAATCGTGAATAACGGCGGCAGTTCTTCCCTGTCCAACCGCCTCACGCTGAACTACGATCTCCACTACACGGGCAACGGCACGCAGCTTAACATCTCCGGCACGGTGATGGGCACCCAAGGCATCATCGTGGAAGCGGCGGCGACGAGCGTCCTCGCCCTCACCTCCTCCGGCGACAACACTTTCCAAGGCGGCCTCACCGTCAAAAGCGGCACCGTTACCCTGACGCGACCCGCCGCCGCCGGCGTCGGCGCGATCACGATGGAAGGCGGCACGCTCCGCAACAGCACCAGCGCGGGCACCGCGATGACCGCACTCAATCAGGCCCTCAACATCTCCGGCAACTTCTCGCTCGGCTCCAGCGGCACCGAACGCGGCTTCACCTTCACCAAAGCCGTCACCCTCACCGGCACGAACGACCTGCGCAGCATCAACCTCGTCTCCAAAAGCAAGGCGACCGACTTGCTCATCCTCGACGGCGCCATTGGCGACGCCGGCGGCAACAACGGCCTCAAACTCACCAACATGGGCACAGTGCGATTCGGCGGCGCGGCCTCCAACACCTACACCGGCCAGACCATGCTCTGGGGTCAGAACGTCAACCTCGTCCTCCAGAAAACCGACGCTGCCACCGCCATCGCCGGCGACCTTTTTATCGGGCACGGCACCGTCACTATCGAAGCCTCCGCCACCCAGCGCATCGCCGGCAAACTGTACACGACCACCTACGCCACCAGCGACCTGCAAATCAACTCCGGCGCCACGCTCGCCGTCGCGGGCGAAACCGGTCTCGCCACCCGCTCCCTGACCACCGACAGCACCGGCGTCGCCGGCACCCTTTTGTTGGAAAACACCGCCACCCTCCACGTCAGCGACTACTGGACGGATCAGGAAAACGGCTTCTCTGCCGGACAACGCAACACCGCCGCCGCCGCCCTCACCTGGGCCGGCTCGCTCACGCTCGACGGCGGCGCTACCCTCAACTTCGATCTCGCCGCCGACCCCGCCGCATCGGACGCCATCATCCTGACCGGCACCGGCACCGACGGCGACGCCAGCGTTATCACCTTTCTGGATACAACCGGCGACGCCCCCGTCACCATCAACCTCAATGTGCTCAACGCCGCCACCCTCCCCTCCGGCACGACCTACACCCTGCTCAGCGTCACCGGAGGCTTTGTGAACCTTGATACGCAAACCCTCGCCCAGCGCCTCACGCTCAACACCAACGGCATTGAAGGCACCTTGGCCCTCACCGACAACGCCCTCACCTTCACGACCCCTGCTGCGCCCATTCCCGAACCGGTCACCAGCGCCCTCGTGATTGTCTGCGCCGCCGCCGCAGTTTCCGCCTTTCGGCGGAAAATTAAGAATTAAGAATTAAGAATTAAGAAAACAAACCCATGCAACAAACCCGCCTGCCCCATTGCCACCCCTGTCGCCACCCCTGTCGCCACCCGTCGAACCGACGGCGAAGCCGCCCATTTTTAATTCTTAATTCTTAATTCTTAATTTTCCTCCTCCCCCCCCCTGCCGTCATGATCACCATGCGCCGAACCCCTTTCCCCGCCCCCGGCCCGGCCAGACCTGCCGCCGCCGCTGCCTTCACGCTGATCGAATTGCTCACCGTCATTGCCATCATTGGCATCCTTGCCGCCATCTCGCTTGTTGCCATCGGCCAGGCCCGTGAATCCGCCAACACCGTCAAATGTGCGGCCACCCTCCGCTCCCTCGGCCAGGCCAACCTCCTCTGGATTGACGAGCACAAAAGCACCCTCATCCCCTTCACGCCCCCCGGCCAGGCCTGCTGGTCCAAATACCTCATCGCCCAGGGGTATTTTTCCAATGACCGCAACAGCCTGCTTTGTCCCACCCACGCGAGAAACGTCGGACCATATGCCGACATCATAAAACCCCGCAGCTACCACCCCATCACCTTCATCTGGAAAGTCGGCACCACCAATGAAGACGGCACCACCACCTACGATGGCGCCGCCGCGCGTATCTTTTCCAGCATTACCGTGCCCAGCCGGACAATCATGTTCACCGAAATGCACATCACCGACGTGACAAGCAGCGCCTTCGACCGGGAAAGGCTCTTCAACGGTGTCGGGAGCGACATCGTGCAGCCGGCGAACGGCAGCGTCGCCATGCGCAGCTTTCACAAAAATTACGGCAAAAACTTCGTGTTTTTTGACGGTCACGTGAAGTTTCTGAGCAACGAGCAAGTCATTGCCATGCGCTCTTCCGGCAAAGACCCCACCAGACCCTAGTTCTCTCTATTTCCGCCATGCGCCACCACATCGCCCTCGCGCTCCTCTGCGCCCTCGCCACTCCCGCCACGGCTCCCGCCGCCCCCCCCCTCCCCCCCCTCGGCCTGCCCGCCGAAGGCAAATGGAACTACCACAACGGCCCCGAATACCCCGGAGCCAAAGGCAAACTCACTCTCGCCGCCAACAACACCGCCGCCGACACCGATATCGCCACCGTCGCCGACACCGACGACCCTCGCGCCCGGCCCCAAACCCTTGCCACCCTCTCCTGGGACTTCACCAACGGCGGACGCTACATCGCCGCACACGCTCCGACCGACATCCCTGAAGGCACCGAAGAAATCCGCGTCCGCGTCACCTCCGCCGCCGCCGGACCCGTTTCCATTCGTGTCACCGACGCCACCGGCCAGACTCTCACCCTCCAGACCGCCTACACCCAGGAAGGCGAATGGCAGACCCTCCGCTTTCCCCTGACCGGAAAAATCAAGAACCACTTCGGAGGCCAGAACGACGGCACGATTCACTACCCCATAAAAAAACTCGCCCTGCTCGTGCACAAAGGCGGACGCGCCGACCCCGTCGGCACCCTCACCTTCACCCGATTCACACTCCGCTGATCCCGCCGTTCGGCGGGAAATCAAGAATTAAAAATCAGGAATCAAGAAAACCAACCCATGCGGCAACCCCACCTGCCCCACCTGCCTCACCCGCCCCATTCGCTCCACATGAGAAAAACCGCCATCCATCTCCTCGCGCTCGCACTCGCGCTGACCACCGCCCGCGCCCGGACTCCGGACGCATCCAATAATACAATACGCGACGACCGCATGGGCACCGGCGTCCACTTCCAGCAAGGCGACACCCCCAACCCGCGCGACTACGACCTCGACAAAATGATGCCCCTCCTCGCCGACTCCGGCATCGCCTGGCTCCGCAACGCCATTTACTGGGGCCAGATGGAAAAAACCAAAAACACCTACGCCATCCCCGCCGCCAGCCTCCGCTGGATCGAACGCGCCAACGCCGCCGGTCTCAAAATATCCATTACATTCAACGGAGGCAACAAACTCTACGCCGACCACTTCGACCCCGACGCCTACGCCAAAGCCGCCGCATACGTTGCCAAAACCCTGAAAGGCAAAATCCACGCCATGGAAATCCTCAACGAACCCTACCAGAAATCCTACGCCGGCTACTACAAAGGCGCCTGGAACGGCCTCGAAAAGGACGGCTCCATTTCGTCCTGGGTATCCAGATACGTAAAACTCGTCAACACCGCCGCCCCCGCGATCAAAGCCGCCAACCCCGACCTCAAAGTCACCGGCCTCGGCAGCGTCGCCCCCGTCAACTTCCGCCAGATCGCGATGGGCATCGTCCCCGAAGTGGACGGCATTGCCGACCACCCCTACAGTTACCGACTCGTCCCCGAACTCGTCCCCTGGGCCGCGCAACCCACCCTCCTCAAACGCGACGGCATCGCCACCGCCGACGAAAAAGGCACCTTCGCCTCGCAAATCCGCATGTACCGCGAACAGACCCGAAAACACAACGGCCCCAAGGAAATCTGGCTCACCGAATGGGGCTGGGCCACCCACCAGGAAGCCAGGGCGAGCGACATGAATGCCGGATTCACCGAAAGCGCCCAGGCCAAATACATCCTCCGCCGCTACGTTGAAAGCATCGGCCTCGGCTGCGCCCGCAGCTTCCAGTACGACTTCCGCGACGACGGCAACGACCCCCACAACGCCGAACACAACTGGGGACTCCTCCGTCGCGACTACACCCCCAAACCCTCGTACCATGCCGTCCGGCGCCTCGCCCGCGCGCTCGACAACGCCGCCCCGGATTTCAGCAAAAAAACCGGACTCGAATTTTTCCCTGTGCGCGGCCGCAACGACATCCACCCCTTCACCTGGGACGGCGCCCGGCTCGCCACGCCCGGCTCGATAAAAGCGTATCCATTCATCACACACGACGGCTCCACGAAAATCTTTCTCTGGTCCGCCGAACGGGCCGACGGCGACACGAAACCCCGCCTCTGCGACATCGAAATCACCCCCGCCCTCCCCGAAGGCCACACCGCCGCCTTCTACAACATATTCGAGGACAAAACCGAAACCTATCCGGTCGAGACGAAAAAAGGCCGTTCGATGATAAAGCTCGTGAGCATCCACGATTCGCCCATCTGCCTTGCCATTCCCGTATCCGTAAACCCAGACAAATGAACCTTCGTCGCGCCATTCCCCTCATTGCCGCCCTGACGGCGTTCCTGCCTTTGCAGGCCGCCAGGCCCTCCCCCGGGCCTGTGCTCATCAATCTCGACTACGACGACCTCCTCGCCATTCGCGACGAAATCCGCGCCGCCGAAACCAATCCCGCCGCACCATCCCCTCGCCTGCCCGCGTACCGGAAACTCCTTGCGGAAGCCGACGCCCTCCTCTCCAAAAAACCGCCCACCGTCCTCGACAAAACCCTCACCGCGCCCTCCGGCGACAAACACGACTTCTTTGCCATCGGCAACTACTCCTGGCCCAATCCCGACACACCCGACGGCCTCCCCTACATCCGTCGCGACGGACTCCGCAACCCCGAAGCCCGCGGCCCCAAATATGACAAAGGCGCTTATGACGCCAACGCCCGCGACATCACCACCCTCACCCTCGCCTGGTTTTACAGTGCCGACGAAAACTACGCCACCAAAGCCGCCGCCCTTCTCCGCGCCTGGTTCACCGATCCGGCCACCCGGATGAATCCGAACCTCAACTACGCCGCCTCGCAACCCGGCGTCCACGACGGACACTTCGGCGGAATCATTGAAGGCGTCGTCCTCGGCAAACTCGTCGATTACATCCAGCTCCTCACCCACTCCGCCTCCTGGACTCCCGCCGACAACGTCAATCTCCAATCCTGGTTTCGCGACTTCAGGACATGGCTCCTGGAAAGCCCCTTTGGACAACGCGAGCGCGAGACGGGCAACAACCACGGCACCTGGTATGCCACCCAGGTCGCGACGTATTCCATTTACACGGGAGACACCTCCGACCTCGCGCCAGTCTTTGAACGGGCGCGCCGCCACATCGCCAGGCAAATCGCCTCCGACGGCTCACTCCCCGCGGAACTCAAGCGCACCCGATCGCTCATGTACACCCGTTACACCCTGCAAGCCTTCATTGCGCTCGCCCGCTGCGGAGAACTCACCGGGCACGACATCTGGCACTACAAAACGCCCGAGGGACGCGGAGTGGAAAACGCTTTCAACTTTGCCGCGCCCTACCTCGCCGGCGCCAGGGAATGGACCTGGCCACAATTGCACAACGACCTCGCCCATGCGACCTCGACGGACCTCCTGCGCTGGCCCGCCAAAACCTACAAAACCCCCCTTCTCCTTGATGCGCTCCGGCGACTCGATCCCGTGGCCGGGAAAGACAAACCCCTGAACGGCAAACTCTCCGATCCTCGCGACCGCCTCCTCTGGCTCCTCGGCAAGAACCCGCCGGAACGGGGGGGGGGGGGGGGGGGGGGGGGGGGGGGGGGGGGG
>JAISAX010000140.1 GCA_031266495.1 Opitutaceae bacterium | reverse complement strand
CTGAAACGTAATGCCATATAGAAGTGCGAAGCGAGCAATCCTGAAGAGCCCGGTGCGAGAATACCGCACGCCGGGATCTGTGAGGGGGCACCCGGGCGACCGGGTGTCCTACCTCGATAATGACTTGCCCACCTCGTGCCACTTGTCCCGGGTTAACCTTCATACTAGCCTCCCGCCTCTTTCATCGGGAATGCGTTCGAGCGAACTGCGGTAGGGATGCGACTGTCCAAGCTATGTAAAGAACGCCCGTTTTAATGATCCGTTCCGTCAACGACAGCAAGTTATTTATTATCAATCTGGAGAGGTTCTGAAAATTCATTTTTGAATAGTTCTACTTTGGTAAATTTAGAATTATCTTGTTGATTGTCAATAAATTATAAAATCAGATGTCAAGTTCATAATATACTGATTATCAGCGAATTAATATGAAATTTACCAAAGTAGAAATAGAAGGAAACAAAGGAAACGAAGGTAAAACAAAGACGATTCTGAACAATAAGTTGATTGTTTTAATGAAGGTAAACAGGAGTGAACAGGAAGCGTCTCTGGTTGTTCTTCGTTCTCTTCGTTGCCTTTTGTTCAATTTTTAGAACCTCCCTCTGTCATGTTTCCATCGGGAACATGACGGGCAAAGCTCACTCGATGCTACTTTGCCGGAGGTACGATCGAGACACGCAACGTCTCCGGCCTGGCTCCAGCGAGATCGACCGCGAACTGCCACTGCACCTGGTAGTTGTTGCTTTGAAAAACCAGGGCATTCCAGCCGGGCTTCAGCGTCACGGGCAAACCGGAGGACGGTGCTTCGGCAAGCTGTCCGGCATGGACGCTCTCGCCATTCATCCATATCGAAAGGTGACTGCCGTTAACAAAACCGAAACGGCGAATGTGGACGGAGAGCGATTGTCCGGTGTCGGAGTAAATCCAGCGCGCCCCCCACGCCACGTCGAAGTTTTGGAAAAATGTGACGCCAGCCATATCCACCGCGCCAGGGTCGTCGCCGCCACCATAGTTCACACCGGGCCAATAATACCGCCAGGCGAGCGTCTGCCCCGGAGCGATTTCCAGGGGCTGACCAAAGCCATCCCCCGCCGACAGACGCGCCGCCAGCGCTGCCGCGCTTGCCGGCTGGCGCGATGGATTGAATCTGTCGCCCTCCCAACCCTCCCTGCCGGCATTGCCCGTCCCGATCAGCCACGGCGCCGGGACGCGGATGGCGGCTTGGTGTCCATCGGCGGACAAAACCAGCGTGCTCACCAGACGATCAGGACTGCCCGTAATGACAAACTCCCCACGCGCCTCCCCATCCCTCCCCCTTCGGTCCGACCCGCCTGCCGAAACAACACGCCAGCCAGCGGGCGTCCTGAGCGTCGCGGCCTGTTTCGACAGCGAGGCGGCGTTGCGGAAAAAAGCCAGCCGCGCCGTCAGTTTCCCCGACGTCAATTCTCCCGACGGCGGGCCGGACGCGGGGCCTTCGTATCTGATATTCCATGACAGCGGTTGTTTGGAGAAAAGTTCCCCGGAGTGTTTTTTCAGCAGCGCATCGGCGGCCTGCGTCTCGCCAAGCCCGCGCAGCATTCCGCGGGCAATCGCCACATGCCCGGCAAGGTCGGGGTGTACAAAATCCCCCGTTACGTGAAAGTCCGGACGCCCCTGGCGGCCACGCGCGAGCACCCGGATCATTTCCTCACGGGTCGGCAGCACCACGCAGTTCTCCTGTTTTGCGATTGCCCCGATGCGTCCGGCAAACCCGGCCAGCACGCGGTTTTTGGGCGAATCAACATCCTCGGTGCAGAGCGTGGGCGTGGCCAGCGCAACCAGGCGGGGCCGGGTGCGCTCGCGCAGGATGCGCAACAGCTTTTCGTAGTCGCCAGCCCAGCGGTCCATGCCGGACGGGGTTTCCTCGACACGGGGGAAAAGGGCATCGTTCATGCCCAGCATGATGACAAGCACGTCGGCGGGCTGGTCCAGCGCGGCCTTGACGTCATGGGCCCGCACATCGAGCGGGAAATTTTGCGAACGGCTCCGGCGTTCGACGTCGAGCCAGGTGCCCGCGCCCTGGCCGCTGCCGCCAAGCGCGACAAACGTCTGCCGGTTTTCCGGGCTGGCGGCGCGCAGGGCGTTTTTCATCTGGTGTATCCAACCGTCCGTGACATTGTCCCCCTGGCCGGTGATGCTGTCGCCGATGAAGACGATGCGGTCGCCAGGCCTGAGCAACGACGAAGCCGAGCCGGTGCCGGCCAACGCCAGCGCACAAAACACCGCGACCACCGTCGCCAGCGGGAAGGGAAATGACATACTGGCGTTACACGGCTCGACCGTAGGGGCGTCGCTTGCGACGCCCGTGCCCGTGCCAGATGGAGAGTATTGGCATATCTCCCGTTGCGAAAGGGCCTCGCGGGCTTCGCAAGCGAAGCCCCTACGTGATATACCGTGTAACATCAATGACATGTATGTTTTCATTGTATCTCCATTGTAACTTCATTGTATCCGAATTCCTGATTTTCCAGGCGGTCGGCGGACCGCCCTCCCGGGGTTGAGCAGCCACACTTCGCCGGGGGCAATGGCGAGCGTGCCGCGCGCGCTGACCGTGCGTCCGCCGGATAATTCGCGCGCGCTTCCGGAGTGGGCGACCCGCGTCGCCCGGAACCCCCAGAGCACCGACGGGTTTCCCCCGGCATCGAGCCACAGGACATGCGTGCCGCCTTCCACGAGCCGCAGGCGGTGCATGTGGGGCAGCGCTTCGTTGTAGAGGCGGTTGATCCTGGCGTAGTCCCCGGCGAACACGCCGCCGGGCACGGCGGGGTCTTGCCGGGCGGGGTTGGCCGGCAGGATGTTTTTCCAGGGACGCACGCCGATGAAGGGCACGGCCCGGTGGGCAAGCAGCCGGAAATACATCGGCGGATCAACCCGCCCGGGGACAAACGCGGGGCTGTCGCCGAAAAAACCGGGGCTGGTGTCGAGAAGGGCGAAAAAGTCGTCGTTTCGCACGGTGCCGGACCAGAGGCGGCGGCGAAACTTGTCATTGGAAAACCCGTACATCGCGACGGCGCTGACACCGAAAACCGTCACGATCTCGCAGCGCTGGCCGATGCCGAGTTGCTGGAGCTGCGCCTGGAAGCGCCAGATGTCCTCGGCTTGCGGAGCCTTGTCCGGACTACTCCAGTCGATGCAATCAATGCCAAGGTTTTGGTAGGAATCCCAAAAAATGCCGGTCAGCGCGGTTTCCGCGCAGGTCGCCTTCACCATGTCGCCCAGCCATTTCCCATAGGCGCTGCGGAAGCGTCCGCTCCAGAGCGTGCCATAGGCGGCGTCCCACGGCTCCCCGCCCGCTTCCCTCAGCACCCAGTCCGGGTGTTTTTTCCAGACCGGGGCATGGCGCGAGAGGTGGAAGCTGAACCACTGGTACATGTCGATGCCCGCAGCGGCTGCCGCCGTCGTGAGGCGACGGACGGAGGCGGCTCCTCCAAACGTATCCGAAAACCGGAACGAGTAGGGACAGCAGATGTTGCCCGGCTCGGGCGGCGCGGGGTCGCTGGTGACGGATTCAAACACCGCGTGCGTGAAAACCTGCTTGTATCCGAATTTTCCATACTCCGGAAGCGCCGCGGCCAGGGGCGCCATCCAGTCCTTGCCGAGGCGCTTCAGTTCGTCATCCCAGAGGTGGGCGTGGAGCGAGGGGACGGGCACCTCGGGCCTGAAGCCGAAGGGGGCGAGGATGCGGCGGCGGATTTCGGTAAAACAGTCGAGCCAGAGGTTGCGCCATTCGTGACGCCGGAGCGGCGCGGGGTGACGATAAACAAGCAGTTTTCTCTCCGGAGCGAGGACGGTTTCGGTCAGCGGAAAATACGCCCGGTCCGTGTAGTGGATGACGTTCTCGCCGGCAAATTTGTCGATGCGCGCGCGCGTCAGCGAGGGCCGTTCGGCGAAGAGGCACAGCGCCAGGTCGCCCTTGACCTGGAAATCGCAAATGGCGGCGCCGGCGGCGCGGGGAAGCATGTCCATCGGACAAGATTCGCCTCCGCCATCCGCCTCCTCCGTGTGGAACTTTTCGCTGGTGCTGAAGGCGCTGTTCTTCTTGACGGTCTGTTCGAGGTCGATGGTGGAGATGTCCTGCTGGATGAGGGTGGCGCCGGCGGCTTCTCCGCCGATTTCCCAGGTGGTGTCCTCGATGATCCAGTGGAGCGGATGGCCGGGGGCGGAGACGGCCAGCCGCATGGAAAGTCCGTCGTATCCGTTTTCCTGGATGGTTTCCCGGATGGCGCGAAACGTCCAGCGGAACGTGGCGACGGCTTTTTCCAGGCGGCGCGGGCGGATGCGCGACTCGCCCATCGCATCGCATTCCTGGATACGCGGAAGCCAGTCACCTGTTGACCGGAAACAGATGGTCACCTCCGCGCCGCCTTCCGGCTCCTCCGCTCCGGTGAACTCGAAGCGCGAGAACCGGACGCCGGTTTCGGATTCGGTGTAAAATGTCCACGGCAGGAGGCTGGACCGCAGGGGCGTGTCTTGATGAAAGACCGCGCCGATCCCCGTAAAATCCCGCCCATCGCCCTCAAAGGCGGGGTGCAGGACAAACGGGCCGACCCGGAACGGTTTGCGAAGCAATGGGGATGTCGTGTGCATGAAAGGTATGTTGGAACAGGATACGCGTGCGCAGGGGGGGGGGGGGGGAGGTTACCGGATTTCCACCGGTCCCCAGTAACCGGGATACAGACGGGCTTCGGTGGGGATGTCGTCCGTCATGGTCGTTTCGGGACGAGCGGGAGTAAACAGATAGTGGCGACCGATGGCCTGGAGTCCGCGCGCGCCCGCACCGGAAAGCCTCACTTCGATGTCACCGCGTACTTTTTTTCCGGTTACAAGATCGAACTCAAAAAACGCAAGCGGCACGGAGAATGACGCCTCATATCCATCCGTCGTTTTCTCCAGGGCAACCCGCCCTCCCGGCACTTCGCCGACAAAATCAAAATGCGCCGTGCCGCCGGAGGGTGTGTAATAATCGAAAGGACGTCCGGCGTCTGCCGTGGTCGCGGGAGACAGGGCTTTCATGGCGACAAGGCGCGGGTGTCCGCCGATCATCGCCGCCAGCAGACGGATGTCGCCGGGACCGGGTTTGGCAGTATCGCGCACGGGGCCAATCACGATGCCGGCCGTGTCGCCGCCCTTGAACGCGAGGGGCAAGCCGGTGGCTCCGTTTTCGAGAGGGGTGGCGTCGGTCACATGGATACGCACATGCAGGTGGCCTCGCCAGAGGCCCAGCCAGGCGTCCGCAAGGGGCGCGCCGTTGCGGCGCAGCGTTTTTGAGGGGATGCCGGCCCAGGCATTTTTGTCCGACAAGGGATCCTGGTCGCCAGGCAGCGTGTATATCCGCAAGGCGTCCGGATCCGATGGCGCGGGCGGCGGGGTTGCGGGATGGAGGTCGTGGTTTTCGCGGAGCGTGACCACGCCCGACAGGCGTCGTTCGCCGGCAACTACACCGTTTTCAAGGCCTCGCACACGATAAGCCATGCCGGTGGAATAGGCCCACACTTCGCCGGTTCGCGGGAAAAAACGGACGCAGGCGCCGCTCGTTTCTCCTCCAAAGGTACAAGGGCCGGGCGACAGCGGGAGTTCGCCGGGATTGTTCATGAGCGCATCCACATAAAAGCCGTCGTGGGTGTAGAAGTAGATGCGTCCCCATTCGCTCGCCCCCGCGATATAGCGGTCGTTGACCAGCCCGGCGAGGTTCCAGATGTGATACATCTCGCCAGGGCGTTCCCCGTCCGTGGCCTTGCGGCCGGCCATCCAGAGGAGTTTTCCGGCGGCATCGTATTTGGCGATTTTTGTCACGTTGCATGTCGCGGTGTGCCCCATGCCGTCCATCATTTGCTCCGCGGTTTTTTTGTCGGGGTAATCGAAGGCGCCGCCGCCTCCGGGCACGCGGGCATTGAAGGCGGTGTAGTGGTTTCCGCAAGAATCGCGACGGACGCCGAGGATGCCCTGGCGCCAGCTTGTGGGCAGGGCGCGCGCGCCGGGCAGCACCTCGGGGATGGCCAGCGTCGCGCGCGCGGTGTGCCAGCGGATCGTGCCGTTGGCGTTGAAACCGGCGGCGGGGATTTTCAGGATGCGGTTTTGTTGCGTGGCAAAAAAGAGGTCGCCATTGGTCTCCATGTGCATGGAGCCGACCAGCCCGGCGACTTCGGGCAGGGGGGTGCCGTCGGCGAGCGTCCGGAGCGTGGAGTGCTCGGCGGGCTGGACAAGGCCGTCGCCGTTGGCGTCGATCCAGATGTCGAGGGCGGGGGCGGGGGGGGGGGATTTACCACGATTGGGCAGGGAGCGCCAGGTCGCGACGGGGCGTATCCGGTCATCGTTTTCGAGGAGCATGATCGCGTGCGCGCCGAGGTCGCTCGCGATGTAGTTTTTTCCGTTGTCGGCGCGCAGCGTTTGCGGAAAGGGGAAACCGTGTTCGATGTTTCCCATGTGCGGGAAACCGGCGCGCGCGGGATCCCAGCTGGCATCGGGGACGCCGGGTGTATCGGGACCTGAAATACGTCCGCGCCCGATGGCTCCGTTGAGCATGTAAAAGACATGTTCCGGGTCATCGGGCATCGGCCAGGTGGAGTTCCAGTAAACTCCGGGGCCAAACCAGCGGGCGGACACTTCCCCCGAGGGGAGCCGGATGCGTGAAAATACCTTTGGCGGCGAGGCCTCGGCCACGATGAGCGCGCCTTCCGTATCCATGGCCAGTCCGGACGGATTGAGAAACGCAGCGGCATCGTAACGCCCTTGCCAGGCCCGCCCGCCTTTTTCCCCCAGTGTTTTTTCAAGGGCACCGGAGGCGGAGAATATCTTGACCTGTTGCGATTCGCCAAGGTCGGAGACGATGATCCGCCCGTCCTCCGTTACCGCGATGCCGAAGGGCGCCTCAAGGGCGCCGGAGGCCGCCGTCACCACCGCCTCCGTCCGCTTGCCGGGGACGAGACGCAGCACCTGGCCTTTGCCGCTGCCGTTACTGCTGCCGTTGCCGTCCGGGGGGAGGGGGGGGGGGAAGGAGGTGGCATACAGGACGCCGCTCCGGTCGAGCGCGATGCCGCGGGGAGCGGGACACGCAAGGCGGTCAAGGGTTTTGCCGCTGGCGGCATCCAGTACAAAAAGGGTGTTTTGTGTGTAGCTCGACAGCCAGACGCGCCCGGCGCGCGCCGCCAGACCAAGCGAGTCGGGTTGCCGCACGCGGACGCTCCCGGTTGCGTTTCGCATCACGGGGTCTTCTTCCATCCCGACCGGAGTCAGGGACCGGGGGAGTGACGCCGGTTCGGTCTTGTAAATGGATAATTCGGATGGCCCGCTTCCCGTCGCGTCCTGTCGCTTTCCGCCGCTTCCCGTCCCCTCCCCCCCCCCCCTCCCCTCTTTCTCTTCCGTCCCGTTCCCCCAGGTGAGCAGCGCCCCGGTCTTCGCGTCGAGGCGCACAAGAAAAACCTCCGCTCCGCCACGCGTAATGTAAACATGACTACCGTCGCTCGCGATGGCGAAGAATGGACCGAAGCCGCCGCCGACAAAGGGATTTTGCCGCCACAGGACGCGGCCTGCGCGGTCGATTTTCACGATGGTTTTCCCGGCCTCCGAAACGGGCCAGAGCAGATAAATGCCGCTCGCATCCGTGGCGACGGCGAGCGGATTGGAATGGTCGCCACCCCAGCCGCCTTTGCCGTCGGGGGTCGCGTAGGGGGGGTTGCCGGATGTGCCGACCGAGCCGGCAAACTCCGCCCGGAGTCCGCGATGCAAATAGGCCGCCCAGGCATACTCGCCGGGGGCGAGCGGATGGCCCCAGTTGTCATGGCCGTCCCATGTTATGGTTTGTTTGCCTTTCGGGAATTTCCGGCCGCCGGTCAGTTCGCGCAGGACTTCGCCGCGCGGCCCCAGGATGTTGACCGTTGTTTTCAGGTCGTCTTCCGGGATATCCAAGGTGACCGGAACGCCTGGATTTATGGATACGTCCGGGTCGTGCTTTCCGGACGCGGCGAGCCGGGCGAGGAGTTGCTCCATCGTCGGGCGGAGGCGCTTGCCGGGGGATTTTGCGAGAAACCCGAATTGTCCCCATGTGTTGGCATTGAGAAAGGCAAAGGATCCGGGGTTTTGACGGAAACCCGCCGCCACACGGGAACTGTCGCCGCCTGTCCAGAGGGTTTCAAAAATCCCCGCCGCCTTGTCTCCGGGTCTGAAGGGATTTTTCCCGCCCGGCACGTTGAGTGCCGACCACGGAATCCGCGCCTCGACAGTGTAAGTGGCGGAGGATTCATCCGTGACGAGAGCGATGGCCGAGCCGGGCGGATTGAGGTCAGCGCCACGGTCGAGGCGCGTGCCATGCGCGATGTGGAGGCAGGTGGCGCCGGTTTCACTGTTTTTCCAGAGGCTGATGTGCGCCACGCGGTCATTGGCGGCGTCGCGTGCGGTGTCCAGCGGGTAGGGCAGCGCGGGGTCGGCGGCGAGGCGCAATTGCAGGGTGTCATGGGACCAGAATGCATCCTGCGGATTGCCCGGATTCCGGTAAGGCCGCGACGGGAGTCCAACGCGCGCGGATACATAAAATGCGTCATCGTCATACATGAAGGCCCACGCGGCATTCATGTGGCGCGCGGTTGGCGCAGAAATGTAAACCGGCTCCTGCGCGGACAGATCCCAATCCCCCAGTTCTCCGTCAATCGCAGGCGGCTTCCCGTCCGGTAGTGGCAAAACCGAGACGAGACCGTTGCTCATGTCCACCGCCTGGCTTGTCAGGATGGAAGCCGGAAGACAGATCGCCAGGAGCGCCGCCGGAAGCAGTAGTTGCCAGCGGCGGGGATGAAGGGATCGGAAAAAGGGAAGGACAGGCATGAACACGTCTTGCGGGGAGGAAAACAACGCGGAAAGTCACCTTGCATCAAGTACCCGTTGATGTGGACATTTTCAGAACGCAATCCTGGCGCAGCACCCCGTCCGGCTGAAAGTGGTGTTCATTGGCAATGAGCCTGTTGTCATTTCTCTGTTGTGTGTGTGTGGGGGGGGGGGGGGAGGGGGGGAAGGGAAAGTATGCGTGAAGGCATCCGGAGTCGTTGACGGCCTCCCGAAACTCTGTGTCTCCTCTGTGCGCTCTGTGTAATCTTTTTTTCTTCAACCATCCTGTCATTCAATCCGCAATACCATGAACGAACAAACCCCGGACTCCGTTTCCGCCGCCGTCCCCGAGCACACCGCGCAGATTCTCGCCCACATCGAAAAGCATGTCGGCAAACCCGCGCGCGTGTTGCGCGCCGTCGCGCCGGAGGACGGGGCTTCCGTTGATCTCCATGTGGTGGAACCGACGGCAGCGCGGCCGTTTTATACGTTTGTCACCGCCGGCATGAGCGACTTCGCCATGATCCCGCCCAAACAGTACGCGGACTGGAATCACGCGGAACTTTACCTGTGTCTGCCGCCGGACTGGAAAATCGATTTCGAAAACTGGCCGAAAGATGAAGCCGCCTGGCCGCTCCGCGTCCTCGCCAACATTGCGCGCCTGCCGCACCGTCACGCGGCCTGGATCTGGTATGGACAGACGTTGCCCAACGGGAATCCGCCGGAACCCTTTGTCCCGTCGGTCGGCTTCACGTCCGTGGTGTTGCAGACTCCCGCACTGTTGCCCGAGGAATTTCTGGAACTGCAGATCGAAGGGAGCGATGCGAAGAATGATGCGAAAAAAACGCTTCGGTTCTTTTCGCTGGTTCCGCTTTTTCCCGACGAACTGAAACTGAAAACGCAGAAAGGCATCGAGGCGCTGGAGCAAGCCTTGCAGGCGGGCGGTTGTACCGAGCTGCTGCGGACCGACCGCGAAAGCGTGGCTCCGGCTCCGAAAAAGGGTTTTTGGAGCAAGCTGTTCGGCTGAGGCACTGCGCGAGCGAGGAGGCGGCGCGAAAGAGGAATCCTTCGGTCTGAACCTGCTTTCTCTCGTCTCTCTTATCCCGCCGCCGGTTCCTCTGCGGCGTCCTCCTCCGCCTTTGTCCGTTCCGCCAGTTCCTTCACCGCCCGGTCCAGGCCGCCGCGCACGCGTTTGGTCATCCGGTCGATAAACAGCGTCCCGACCAGATGATCCGCCTCGTGCTGGATGCAGCGTGCGAGGATGCCGTTGCAATGCAGCACATGCGGCACGCCCGCGGCATCCTGAAACTTCACCGTGATCTTTTCCGGGCGCGACACATCGCCGCGGATCTCCAGAAACGACAGGCAGCCCTCTTCATAAACCACTTTCTCGCTGTCCGGTGCCGGCGTGACATCCGGATTCGCCATCATGAGCGGCATGAAAAGCTCCACCGGCGGTTTCGCTCCGTCCAGCTTCCAATCGTAGTCGCGATCCGCCGTCCTCACATCGACGACGCAAAACCGGATGGCCCGCCCGATCTGCTGCGCCGCCAGTCCGATGCCCTTCGCGGCATGCATGGTCTCGATCATGTCGTGGCCGAGTTTGACCAGTGCGGCGTCAAAAACGGTTACGTTCTCGCCTTTTTTTCTCAGGACGGGGTTGTTGTAGTGAACAATTGGCAGCACCATGAGTCGAAACGTGTAATTTTTGCCGCAGCCTGCGAGCTTCTCTTTTCATCGCAACCATCAAGAAGACGTCCGCTCACACCCGTGCCTCACGACGGTCATAACGCTCTCCCGCCTGGTCCGTCCGACCCGCCCGCCGGCGACACCCCGCCGCCCGCCGCTTCCCGCTGGTCGGCTGTCGTGCTCTGGGCATTGTCCGGCATCGTCTTCGCTCTCGTCGCCTGGGCGCTGCCGGTTCACATCAAATCCGTGACACCCGCGCTCCTTCGCCAGGCCGGCGAAGGGACGCTCACCGCCTCCGCGCTCGGGCAGCGCCTTCTCGACAGCAACCGGCCCGGTCCGGCTGCCATCGTTCTCGACGCGGCGCGTGCGCAGGGCGATCCGCATGCCGGAGCGCTCGAGGAAGATCTCGCCGCCTTCTCCCGCCGCCAGCCCGTCCTGATTCCGTGGGGCGGACGCGATCCGTTCCTCGATCCTCTCCTGAAAGACCAACCCGGCGTCGCCACCCGCGCCGCCGCGAGCACCCCGGTGCTGACCTTTTTCGCGCCCGAACGCGCCCGGGCCGCGCTTCGCGATTTTCTCGCCAACTCCCGTTCGCCCGGAGTCCTCGCGCTCCTGAATACCCGCGAGATCACCGCCACCGCAAACTTCGTCCCCGCCACCCGCGCTGGCGGCCAGACGCTCGATGCCACCCTTCTCCTCGCCGCGCTCCTCTACCAGGGCGAGCATCTCACGCCCACGCTCCAGCGCGAACTCGCCACCCTCGCCGCCGATGCCAACGCCTCCGGCCGCATGGGGCCGCTCGAGGACGTTTATCTCAACCTCCTCTCGCTCGGACGCCGGCTCGACTGGATGCAACTCGCCTCCCTGCTACGTATCACCGGTTCAGTCGAGACGCTCGCCCAGTTTGCCGGCCTCTCCCGCGCCGTGCCCGATGCCTTCCCGCTTCTCTACACGGCCGCGCTTCTCGACGGCTCAGCCGATCCTGTGGCCGACTATTTCACCCGGCACGGTGCCGAGGCGGCCCTGCCCGACCTCCGGCTCGCTCTCGGCTTCGGCGAGGGGGCGGTGCGCCAACTCCTCTTCCGGCAGGTCCCCGTCAGCCGCCAGGCCGCGCCGCCAACCGCTCTCGGTGTCGGTCAACTCGCCGAAGTCGCCCTGCTGTATCCGCGTGCGGTGCTCGCGGCCAAATACATGGCCTGGTTCCTCGCCGCCTTTTGCCTGCTCCGCGCGCTCGACCGGGCCATCGTCGGCCGCGCCACCCGCCGCGCGGCTCCGGGCAAAGGCGACAAAAATGCCATCGCCACCGCCGGTCGCCCGCATCTCGTCAGCGCCGTCCTCGCCATTCTTCTGGGCGGGCTCGTCATCGCCGCCACGGAACCATTCCTGCTGCGCGTCACACCGGCGGCCACCGATTTCCGGCTCAGTTTTGCCGTTCCCGTCCTTTCCGACATCACCGATTCCACCACACTCACACATCAACCGCCCTCCTTCGCCATGGACACCAACTCGCTCCTCTCCATCGGACTCTTCGCCGCGCTCCAGATCGGCATGTACCTCATCTGCCTGCTCAAGATCCAGAGCATCGACCGCCTGCCGCTCGGTCCCCTCGTGAAACTCAGGCTCATGGAAAACGAGGAAAACCTCTTCGATGGCGGCCTCTACCTCGGCATCGCCGGCACAGCGGCCGCCCTCGTCCTGCAAGTGCTCGGCGTGATCCAGCCCAACCTCCTCGCCGCCTACTCCTCCAACCTCTTCGGCATCACCTGCGTCGCGCTCGTCAAGATCCGCCACGTGCGCCCCTACAAAAACAAGCTCATCCTCGAAGGCCAGGCCGCTATCGCGGCTGCCGCAGTGGCAGTAAAAGCCTGAACGCCTGAAAGCCCGAAGGCCGAATACAGATCGCCCGACACCGGTCGCGCCCGCAAAACCGAAGTCCTTTTCAGCTTCCAGCCTTCAGCCCTTCAGCCTTTATGAACAAGACTCTTCTCCTCATTCTCTGCGACTTTCTCCTGCTCAACCTCCTTGCCCTCACCCGCTGGGACAAAGCCGAGCCGAGACCGCCGGGGGGGGGGGGGGGGGGGGGGGGGGGGGGGGGGGCCCGGGGGGGCGGCGGGGCCGCGGGGG
>JAISAX010000132.1 GCA_031266495.1 Opitutaceae bacterium | reverse complement strand
AGAAAAAATACAGAAAGATGCAGAATGAGCTTTCATGATGAAGGATCATTTGACAAGGTGCATGCTGTTTTTACGCCAACGAATCGTCCTATGACCGCTACCGCCATGCACCACACGACAACGTTTTCCGTCACCAGGCGGGGTGCGCGTATGCAAGGAAAAAGGACACAAAAAAATGCAGGAAAACTTGCAAAAACGCTTGACACTGTGATAGTTGGGGTTAGTATAATAACCGCAGCCCGCAGCCCGCAGCCCGCAGCCCGCAGCCCGCAGCCCGCAGCCCGCAGCCCGCAGCCCGCAGCCCGCAGCCCGCAGCGGTCGGTAGCAGTAGCGTAGCGCAGGCTTCCAGCCTGCAACTCCGGGACAGAATGCAGGCAGGATGCCCGCGCTACGGACCGCAGCCAGCAACCTGTGACCGTGACGTAGCTTCGCTTGCGAAGCCTGCCCGACGCAGCACGGGCTGCCTGGCGAAAAAAACATGCTATTCCGGAATGGACGATTGGCGGAGAAAGCCCGCGCCACATCCTGGCATTGACTGGAAATTGCCGCGCTTTCTCTGCTCGTCTGTTATTCCCCCCCCCCCGGCCAAACTGGTACGATCTCCGGGAGATTTTTTCTGGTCCACAAATGAAAAATAACATCATGAAAAGTATCCTAATGAAACGGCTGTCGTTGCTGCTGACGACGGCCTTGATGCAGTGGGGCGTCGTCGGGACGGCCTTCGGGATAGAAGCGCAGACCGTGGCTGTCGGGGTTCTTTCCGGCGACCTCACAATGGCGATGGTGCGCGTCCGTGACATCGAAAATACCGGGCAATCCGAAAAAGATTGGCATGGTACAACGGGAACCTACGGGGCCGTATCGTATGAGTATGCGATAGGGACGTATGAGGTAACGAACGCGCAATACATAGCATTTTTGAATGCGGTGGTGGGCACCGGGATTGACCAGTATAACCTCTACGCCTCGCCGGACCAGTACAGCGCGGAGAGTGCAGCCCCGGTGTATAACGCCTACTACGGAATCACGCGAAACGCGTCGGGCGTGTTCGAGTTGAAGGCGCCCGAATGGGCGAACAAGCCGGTGAACTATGTGTCGTTTTACGATGCTGCGCGGTTCACGAACTGGCTGACGAACGGGGCGACGGCCGGAGCGGATACGGAGAACGGACTGTATGCGTTCTCCGGTGTGACGACACTGGTGAGCGTGACGCCGCCCGACCATTTGACGAGCACAGGGTGGGCGCTACCGGGCGAGAACGAGTGGTACAAGGCGGCGTACTACGATCCGGCCAAGGGTGAAACAGGCGGCTACTGGCTGTATCCAAATCGAAACGACAACTTCACGACTCAGGAAGCGAACTACAATAGCGTCAACTACAGCGCCTCCGACATCATGGAAACAGGTACTTACGATTTGGTGACAAGCGCGTATGGGACGCGTGACCAGGGTGGCAGCCTGTGGGAATGGACCGATACCATCCATTCCGCTGGCAGCCGTGTGTTTCGGGGTGGTTCATTCTCTGGCGAAGCGAACGCCTTCGCCTCCACGGCGCGCAACGGCACCGCTCAGGGCACAGAGTCCTACCAGGTCGGTTTTCGTGTCGTGTATCTTGGCAGCCTGACGTCCGTGCCCGAGTCCGCGGGAACGGCAGGAGTGATTGGCACGATGCTGTTGGTAATATGTTTATGGATACGCATTGGCGGACAGCGCACCTGTTGAACTTGAGATTTTTTACCCTTTGAAAGGCTCCGGGAGAGCATCTATTTGATGCTCTCCCTTCCCTCAAGGGGTATAGGAGTAAACTTGATTTTTGATATTAGACTTGTTCGGAAACCCTGGTTTTACCGTGACGGGTGCTACGCGGAGCAGGTATCCGGCAGGATCTGGTAGGGAGGCCTGCCTCGGAGAGGCCTCCCTACCGATGCCGCGTAATATCAGTCAAAAGGAGAATCGACAAAGAAAAGTGCCACAGGGTGTAATTGAAAGTGGTGGGAAGCTAGGACCGACACGTAGGGGCGCACTTCACGTGCGCCCGTTGACGTTGATGAACAACGGCGCCTCATCCTGCGAACACGCGAACGGGCGCACGTGAAGTGCGCCCCTACGACGGTTCAGGCGAAATTTCGGGGTTCCCTCCACTTTCAATTACACCCAGTGCTACACATAAAACAGAAACTATATTTGCTTTATTAAGGATTTTTCCCGATAAATAGAAAATATGTTTTCTATTCTCGGAGAAAAAGAGGCTATGGCCAAGCTCGGGGCGCGTATTCGTGCCGAACGCTTGCGCCGCAATTTTTCCCAAGAACATGTCGCCTCGATTGTTGGCGTGGCCCTCCCGACTTATCGAAAAATCGAAGCCGGCAATGGCTCCATTGAGTTTCGCCACGTGGCCCGCTCTCTCGGTGTGCTCGGTTATGCCGGGGTGCTTGGTGAATTGATTCCGGAAGCCCAGCCTGAAATACGTCTGCACGACTTGCTGGCTCCCCAACGCAAACACGCATCCCGTCCACGAAAAAAATGACCGACAAACACCTTCAGGTTCACTGGTGGGATGGCACGCTTGTCGGGCACCTCATCCACCGAGGCACGATCTACTTCGTCTATGACGAGACGTGGCTCAAACACGGACACAATCTCTCGCCACTTGCGTTGCCGTTTTCGCCCATCGCCTTCAACGGCAGCCAGGGCATCGACGGTTTGCCCGGCTTGATCGCCGATTGCCTGCCGGATTCGTGGGGGCGCAAAGTTGCCCGAAAAGAATTCGCAAAAAACAAATGGGGAGAACCATCCACCTTGTCGTTGCTCGCATGGCGGGCCGCCCGCGGCCCCGGAGCCCTGCAATTTTTGCCTCCGTTGGAAGATGCGGGAAAACGCCCCGGCGCGCTCCAAAACATAAGCGCGGCGGCCCTCGCCCGGGGGGCTGCCGGGATCGAGCGCGGCGAGGTCACCGAAGTCCTGAGCCAGTTGGCCCAGGGAGGCACCGCCGGAGGCGCCCTTCCCAAGGCAATGGTGCTCGCCTATGCCGATGGCACGCTGCGGATGGGCGCGCCCGATGGCATCGGCCAGCCCAGCCTGCTGAGGAACCGTAATGAAATAACCCGTGCAAATCTGCCTGGTCTTGAAGAGCGATCCAGCGTCGCTGACTCGGTCATTTATTCCCAATCCGGTAAACTCCCTCGTCAGCTCCTTGGCTCCCTCTTCAATCCCGGCGCATCTTCGCTCTGTTTCTTTCATTACGGTTCCTGAAGTTCGATCTTTCGGCGTCCGGTGATCATGCCCCCTGCGAGCACGCCTATGCCCTCATGGCCCGCGCCGCTGGTATCCGGTCCGTGGATACTCAGATCATCCATGAAGGTCCGGCTGGCGGCCGCCGCCATCTCTTGGTCAAACGCTTCGATCTTCCCGATCCCGGGCAACCGGAACGCCGTGCCCATTTCCATTCGGCCAGCGGACTTTTGCACAAGAGTGCCGGTGATCTCGACTATCGGGATTTGTTTCGCACGGCGATTCGCCTCGGTCTGCCGCCCGCTGAATTGCGCGAACTCGTCCGGCGCATGGTGTTCAACGTTGAAGGCGAAATTTTTTCAAATTTACGCGAAGTGGCCTTCGTGTTCCTAACCTTGAGAGTTGTTTTTTTGCGTATGATTTCCCAATGGAGCGGCGGAGTCGGTGGGGAGGCGGGAGGCATACCAGACCCAAGCCAACCGCGAATGGACGCGAATGAACGCGAATAAAAAAAGGTTCATCGACGTTTTCAACGGGAACAACGGGAGAGGGGGGGGGAGGGGGAGGGAGAATGTGAAGGAGTATGACGCGGGAGCGCCTGGATCGGGTGGCCCTCCGAGGCGCAATCCTCGGAGGGCCACCCGATCTTGCGAAATTCACCGGGTTTCCTTCAAAAATTCCCTGGTCGTACAGGCTGATCAGTCGCTCAATGAAAATGCCGACGTCATCAGTTCGCACTCTGCGCGCGGCAACTGCAACTCTGCGGCCACCGCACGCCAGCGGCGCACCACCGTTTTCACATGATTCAGGATTGCCCCGGCCTCCGGGAGGCGGAGGCCGTAATACTTTGCGGTCGATAGCGCCAGCTCCACATCCGGCGCAGGGTCGCTTGCGTCAATCGCCAACTGATGGTGCATCTTGTCGATACCGGGATTGAGGTCGAAAGCGGGAGCCAGCCGCCAGCCATCCCCGGCAAGAATAAAGCCATGATTGCGCAGGTGATCATCCCGGTTGGAAACCAGCAGATTGAATACAATGCGGGTCCACAGTTCACGGAGATCGGCATTTCGCCGCGAAACGCTCCCGCGGCTGCCGAGAAATTCAGCCAGTTCGAGGTAGCTGGCGTGGTCGCCGTCCCGCCGTTCAAGTAGTGTCATTGCCGATACGAAAAAACGGCGGCGTCCGGAGGGCAGCCGGTCGAAACGCCTGCAAGCAAAGGTGCGGTGACGTTCGCCCAAGGTCAGCAGTCGCGCCTCCGCCACCTGCAAACCGGTCTCTGCCGCCAGCCTGTGCAGGACCATTTCCCATCCTCCGATGTCGCGGCGGTCCTCCCGCCCGGGAAACTTGGCGATCCAGAGAGCGCCGCCGACATCGGTGAAATTGGCTTTCGGGCGGGCGCCGCCCAACGAACTGCCCGGAGCCAGCAAGGCAGTGAGCCATTTCCTGAACTCGGGATGCTCGTCGGCCCGAGGCGCCTCAAGGGCGAGCGATGCCGCCTCCAACTCTCGCAACGAGGTGATCGGCGGAGCAGCCAGATGGGGATCGTTGTCCAGAAAATCGGCTCCGGCCTCCCGGCGAAATCTCAACGCGCCCATCCGGCAACTGTCATGCACGCCCAGAAGATAATCCCACTCACCCAACGCCTTCACGGGCCTTTGCTCATCCCTCGCCCCGAGAACCTCCCGGCGATCCAGCAAAAGCCGTCCCCAGCGGTCGGGGGCCGAGTCCATAAAAATCCCGAAAACTCCATCGGGCCGCCCCGGATAACTTTCGGCGTTGTGCAACCGCAAGTCGGGATCGATTTCAAAAGCATCGGGCCGTTGCAGCCACTCGCGGTCATAGGAAAAGGAAAACACCGGTTTCCCGTGCGAAGATGCATGAAACAGCGTGCCGACCCGGCACAACGCTCCGATGATGTCGGCATCCAGGCAGACATCAACCTGCTGGCGACGGATTCGCATCGTGGAGTTGCGCGCGCACATGGCCGGTTGCCTCCTTTTATCCCGGATGTCCCGAAATGCTCTCCAGCATTTCGGGACGGGATTTGCGCGAGGCGATTTTACGTGTCGGCAGGTTCATGTCCTGAAGCCTGCGCCCCATTTCGTCGTCACGTGCAATCAGGTCCAGATCTCTGTGCAAGCCCAGCACCCGCAGCACGCTTGCATACGTGCCGATGCTGACGCCCGGATCGCCCGCCTCCACCCGGTGCAGCGTGGCACGGGCAATCCCCGCACGGGTGGCCACCGATGCGGCGGAATACCGGCGACGCAACCGGGCCAAGCGCAACCGCTCCCCCAACTCAACGAGGCGGTGGGTCAACGGCGGAAACAAAACGGGAACGACTCTCGGCATGACGTCTCATATCTTGAGCTGCTCAGGCACTCTATGTCCAGAATATAAGACATCCTGGACTCTTCCGGAAATGCATTATCCTGAGGATGCCTTCTTGCGAACGGATGTTATCCTGCGAATGAAGGCACCATAAGAAAATAACCTGTAACGGATTCCTCCCCCCCCTGTCCAGTTTTTGAGGGTAGAGTAGGGCCTGGCCGACGGCCGCGAGAGTGGTGAAATCACGACGCGATTCATGGTTCAGTCTCCCACCGTCAGGGTCACCGGACTGCCGTCCTCGTGGAGGAACCGGAGGGCAAACGCACCGGCGCCGCCGGTGTCGTCGATCTTGAAAAGCACCTGGTTGCGTCCTTTTTTTAGCAATACGGGGATTTTTTCCGCATCGACCTTGAGCGCCCGCGAAGCGGCGTTGCGCCCGGCCAGTTCGCCGTTGATCCACAGAACATAGCCGTCGTCCGAGCCAAGCGCGGCCAGACAATGCGTGTCTTCCGACACATCCACGGTGGTGAAGGCGT
Source organism: Opitutaceae bacterium (assembly GCA_031266495.1). The sequence goes on along the minus strand of JAISAX010000132.1, from coordinate 4,942 downwards.
AGGACACGCCCTCAACCCACGGATGGGGAATCACAGGCGTATCGAACGTCGCATGACGCCAGATCAGCGGCATGTTTCGCAGCCCGGTGGCGTGCAGTGAAAAATCGGGTATCGGCTCAGACATGAACGCCCGCGCGTTGCCCTGGAACTTGCCCTCGCGGTTTCGCCAGTTTTTCCACGGCCCCACCATTTTCCATTTCCGGACAAAACCTTCCTCGTCCACCGCGACGGGCGAGTTGTCGAGCGCCTCCCTGTTTGCGCTCAGGGCAAACGCGCATGGCGCTCCTCGCGAGGCGACCTGCACCAGCACATGATTCATCCCCGCCTTGACCTGAACCGGGAAAGAACGCCAGGCGTGCCCGACCAGGCCATGCGGCAGGTCGGAAAAATCGATCCGTTTCGTCCCGTTCAGCCAAAGCACAGCCGGTCCGGTCGCGCTGAAATACAAGGTCATTTCCCCGGCCTGCGCGGCATGGATCGAGGTGTGGGCACGATGCCAGGCCGTCCCGGAAGCGTTTTTTCCGGACAGCACCACGTAGGGCAGCGGGTGATCAACCATCCGGGTCCGGCTCGCCGGCCAGACAAGTTCCCCGTTCGCAGCGGCGAGATTGTTTTCCAGCGGGAAATTTTCTCCGGACGTGTTGCCGGAACCGGGTGTGCCATCCAGCAGCGTCCAGCGGGTGATGATACCGCACGTTTGCTCCCTGCGCGGCGGCGTTCCGGTGGCGTAGATGTTTGCCTCCGCCTCCGAGCCTGTCACTTCTTCGGTTTCTCCCACGATGCTTTGTCCCCAGGAGATGCGACCGGATTTCAGGCGATCGAACAATGCCGCGTCATTGCTCTTCAGATACAGGGCGTCCATCCCGATTCGAACATCCGTGAGCGAAGACAGCTTCACCGGTTCGCCCGTGAAATCGAACGCGGAAAGGTTGATCCCCTCAAAATCCGTTTTCAGCAGGGAAACGACCAGCGGCAATTGCGCGGCGGTGATGACGGCGGCGTAGCGCACCTCGCCGGAAGAGGAGGGGGAAGGGGGGGAGGGGGTGGCGTTCGTTTTTTCAAACGTCATGATGAGCACGCTGTCGTCGAGTTCGATCCGGTGAAGGAAACGGTATCCGCCGAGAACCGAGTAGAGTGCGTTCATGTGGACCGCGCTGATGCCGGGCGCGAAGGGGCCGCGCAGGAACCAGTGGCGGGGGCCGCTGCCTTCGTAGAAGGTGGTCCGGGTGAGCAACGCGCCCGCGCTCCAGCGGCACCCGACCGCCCAGTCCAGCAAGGCGCGTTGCACGATTTCTCCGCGAACAAAGGCTCGCGAACCGCCGCCCAGTCCGTGGATCTCGCTCATGCCCAGCAGCATTTTTTTGTCCGGCTTCGAATACGTTTCCGCGAGGCGCTCCAGCGTCCTGACACTCTCCAGGCCGTTGTCCCGCAGCAACGACACTCCGTAGGGGTGATGAAAGACACCATCGCTGTAGTCCAGCCCGCCCCGTTTCAGGAATTGTCCGGTGTATCCGTTGCCGTCCGCCGCGAAATCCATCGTCTGGTTCATGAGCACCGGCAGGTCGGGAGCGGCACGTTTGATGGCAGGGTAGCCGGGCTTGTAGTAGTGTTCGATCAGGCCCTCGGGATCGATGTAGAGGTTGGCTTCGTTCAAAAATTCGATGGCGTCGATTTTGTCGTGATAACGCCTGGCCAATGCCGCCATGAAATCGGCCAGCGCGCCGGGATCGGGCGCGAAGAGCCGGTTGGGATTGCCGGAGGGTCCCATGGGAGCCGAGCGAACGGCGTGCCGGGTGATGTCCCGCGCTGTCTGGTAGAGCCAGCGGCCCGCGCCGGGATCCGGATTGCCAAGAATTTTTGAGGATTCCGCCGGCGCGAGATTCAGCGGTTTGTGCGGCACGCAGAGGATCGTCGTGCAGCCGTTCCGCCAGGCGGCTTCGACGCGCGTATCCGGAAAGTCCCATACATATTTTCCGCGCTCCGGCTCCAAGGTTTCCCAGTCAAAAATATCACGCTGCACCTGGAAGCCGGTCTGGAAATTTGTCGCGAAAAACTCGTCCAGCGTCCAGTGGCCGCGCCAGTTGAAGCTGACCTCGGGGCCGAATTCAACGCCGCCGTGGTAACCTGCGCCGAAGTCCACGGGCGCGGGGAGTTTTTTCAGGTCCGCCATCACGGTGAAGCGTTCGCGTCCGACGCCCAGCAAGGTTTGCGAAGCCGCGTCGCGCACTTCCAGCTCGGCCCACCACGCGCCTCGTTTGAGGTTGGGCAGCACGATGTCGCCGCGGGCCGGATCGGGCGACAGCGCCGCGGCGCCGCGCCACGCGATTTCGGCTTCGCCGTTGCGCGTCAGGTCGCGCAAGGTCAGTATCATGGCCACATCGCGAGTTGTATCCGAATCCGCACTCCAGCGCAGCGCGACGGGCTGGTCCGCGAAATGGATGCCGTTGCGCGTCGCCGGCAGCAGAACCACTTCGACCGCTCCGGACCGTGTCCGTGTGCCGGCGGAGGGGGGGGAGGGGGGCTTGCCCGCGGTCCAGTTCACGTCGTCGATCCAGACATCAAACGGCTCGTCTCCGGTGCTGGAGAACTCGATACGCACGGGGACGATGCCCGCGGGGGCGGGCATCGGACATTCCCACAATTGCCAGCCGGTCGCGAGCGAGCCGTGCAGCAAGCGCGGCGCATTGGGCACTCGCCCTTTCCCGTCTTCCGGACAGACGCCGCACAGCAAGGTGACGCCCACCCGGTTTGTCTTTGCCCGGAACGAGAAATGCGTCGCGGTGTTTTCCGCGAACAACGGGGATTGGAAATCGAGATACACGATACTTTTTCCCCGTGCACGGGAAAGTTTCAGGGACTGTTTCCCCGTGTGCGCGACGGTCGTGTCAAGCACTGGCAGCGTGGGTGTCTCGCTTGATGCCAGAGCGGACTTGGCCACCCTCCAGCCCGGATAAAAGGGTTCCGCGCCAAGCCCGAGTTCGAACGAGCCGTTGGTCAGCAGATTGACGGCGGCGGGCATGGATGTCGCGAGGACGACAGAGAGTGTGCTCATGATGGTTTTCGGGATCGTCATGTAAAATACGGTACGCGGGGGGGGGGGGGGGGACGAATTAATAATTAATAATTAAGAATTAAGAATGGGCGGCTTCGCCGTCGGGTTGCTCAGGTTGTGAGGGGTTCGTGTGGCATGGGTTTGAAATTTTTAATTCTTAATTTCCCCGCGCCAGCGGGGAGACGGGGCTATTGTGCGCCGTGAATCACCCGCACATTGGTCGTCTGGATGTAATAGTTGTGGGCAGGGCCTCGGTCAAAACCGCGTCCCAAAGGGCAAATGGATATTTCGTCGAAACGGGTGGCGCCAACCTGGACAGAATCGGTGGTGGCAAACTTCCGGACGGCACCATTCACACTGTAGTCGAACGCAAGGTTTCCGTCCGCAAGTAGTGTGATTTTCATGACAATTGTATGCATCCCGCGCGAGTCCAGTTTCTGGCCGCTGTCTCCGGAGGCGATTTTTTTCAGGGAGAATGTCGCCCCAAGGCCGGTCGCCAGATCGACTTGCAAGTCTTCCGTCGTTTCGAGAGGCAGCTTGGCCAGCCGGTATCCGACATGGTTGGACCCGGCGGCGCCAGGCTCCAGGTCGCGACGCAGGTTCCCTCTCGCAACCGGGATGCCTCTGGAGTCATGCAAGCCGACAACGAAGGCGGGCGTCGGATTTTTCAGGGGATAAAGGTAGCGGTAATCCAGACTCACCTGGATGAAGTCGCCCTCTTTTTTCAGTTCCACCGCCGGGAATGCGCCGGCGATCAGGGTGTGCTGGCCTTGCGCAGAAAATTCCAGAACGGTCCCGGCAAACGCCTCTGTATCCACTTTCTTTACGGACGGGAGCCTTCCACCGCTTTTGGCGAATCCGTGCCACGATGTTTCGCTTCGTATGGACACGGTTTCCGGTTCGGCCTTCGCCCCGGTGAAATCGTCCTTGAAAATGATTTTTTCCGTGGCGGGGAGGTTCAGTCCGCAGAGGGAAAGCAGCGTCAGGAGCGCGAGTCGTGAGGGGGTCGTGTGCATGGGTTTGAAATTCTTAATTTTTAATTCTTAATTTCCCCGCGTCAGCGGGGGGGGGAAGGGCAGGTAGTTGATTTTTGATTATGGAGCGGGATTCATTGCGCCATGTATCCACTGTTCCATTTTTCCCAGGGTTCCAGTCGGGTGGACGGCCATGCTTTCCCCAAAACCAGAGGTGTGCTCATGAAGGCGACATGTCCGTCGAGATAAAGGTAGGGGGCGCCTTTTCCGCCATGGAGGCCGGTGCCGCCGGTCGCGAATTGCTGCTGGGGTGTCACGATTGAGCCGTCACCCCTGACGATATAAGTCCTGAGCGAATTCGGGGCTTCGACCAGCAGGAAGGTTTGCCCCGGACGTGGCCAGGCATGGAGGGGAAACCGGCCCTCCACGTGAGGAATGTCCGGGTCGGTGCTGCGCAGGTAAACGCCGATGTTGTCCGTCGCGTATCCGGCGGTGATGGAATACGTGGCTGCCCCTCCGGACTTGTCCGCCGGGCACCGGAACAATTTGCCCATCGGATGATTCGCCAGATTGCTGAATTTCACGTCCGGCAGGATGTTGTTGGCGAAGCTGAAAAAGCCGCCCTCTCTGCTCCGGGGAAGCAGTCCCCGGTTTTCCGTCGCGTAATTGATTGTCAATACACCGAGCTGGCGGAGGTTGCCCGTGCAGGTCGCCCGGGCGGCGGACTCCCGGACCCTGGGCATGATGGCAAGAACCATGCCGGCCAGAATGCCGATGATGGCGATTACCACCAATAGTTCGATTAGCGTGAATCCGCGACGGGAGTCGAATGATGGCGGAGCAAGTTGCATGAGGAGGGGGAGGGGGGGGGGGGAGGGCAGATTGGTTCAATGATTCAGTCGGTTGTGCGGCGATG
>JAISAX010000120.1 GCA_031266495.1 Opitutaceae bacterium | reverse complement strand
TGAGCAGGAAAGGGTGTGCGGGGGGGGGGGGGAGGGGGGGTGACACCGCCCCCAAAACTCGATTTCCCTGTGGGTGCCGCCGGTAGTGGGCCAGATGGCTTCGATGCGGACGTGGCGGGCGGTGGCGGTGAAGAGCGGCGTCTCCACCTGGACAGCAAATCCGGGTGGCGCCATGTCGGCGCACGGAGTCCATGTCTTGCCGTTGTCGTCGCTGGCAAGGAGGCGAAAGCGTTCGGGGCGTATGTCGCCGTGGCCATACATGTCGATGCCGTAATAACCGCCGCTGACGGGGCGCATGAGGTCGGCAAACCGGGCGTGGTCGAGCGTGCGGAGGCGATTGACTTCCGGCATTTCGATGGTCTGTTGCGTGCTCTTGTGCGCAATGCCGCGGTGGAGCGGGTCGGCCTGGCGCATGGCGGCGGCCATGTCGGCAAGGAGTCCGGTAAAATTTCCGGTCTGGAATGTCATGAAATCCAGATACAGTCCGGGGTTGGTGGCATAGTCCCGTGGGGCGGGGAGGGGAGTGTCGCGGACGGCGTCGGCGAAGGTGCGGTGGCGGGAGCGCCAGGCCTGGTTGAGGGCGTCGATGTTGTTGTCGTAGTTTTTTTCGAGCCAGGGGATGAAGGCGGCGCGGGCGGCGGGCGAGTAGTCGGGTTCGCCTTCCCATTCGTTGTCCATCGCCCAGAGGTGAATGGCATTGCCGGAGGGACGCCCGGCAACGGGACGGGAGAGGAGAGTGGCGAAGTCGCGGGAGTAGTCGATGAGGTAGCGACGAGTGGCGGGATCAAAGAGATTGGGGAGATTTTGCGATTTCCCTTTTTTGGAGAGACCGTCGGCGTTGGTGGAGGGGGGCAGCGAGCCATAGCGCCGGGAGAGAACGGGGGTGGGGTGATTGTCATTTTTTTGCTGATACCAAATCATGCGATTGCCAAGGATGCCGGCGGGGGTGGCGTTGACGAAATAATGGAAAAGATGGCCTCTGTCGGGGGAGCGGAGTTCGGGTTCGAGGGCATCGGGCGGCGGGGTGTCGAGCGGGTTACCTGTCAAGGTGGTGTATGGCCACATGGTGAAGCCGGCCCGGGCGGCGGGAGCCTGGAGGCCGTAGATAAAGCCGATGGGGAAAAAACCGTCGCGCGGCGTGCCGTCGGGAGTGAGTTCGAGGGTGAAGGCGGTGGCGCGGTCCAGGGGATCGGCGGCAGGCGGGGCAGAAACGGCGGTGTCGCGCGCATTTGGCAGGCGCAGGCAAGTGACAGCGCGAGCGCGACGGGCGTCAGATTTTGGGGCAGGTGATGCATGACGGGAGTGGCAATGGGGGGGGGGACCGGTTCGGTCCCCTCCCCGGATTCCGGTGACGGGTCAGGATTCAGCTCCGGCGGGAGCGAGGGTGCATTGCCGCGAAAAGGAACAGGGCGACGGCGGCAAGGAGGGCGCAGGAGGTGGGTTCGGGAATCGTGGACCGGACGGCGACAGCCCAGATGGTGGCATCAAGGCCGGAGGCGATGATGTCATGGGTGGTGTTGAGGCCGGATGCTGTCATGAGATAACGGTAAATGAAACCGCTGCCGGGAGTCTCGCCGCTGGCAGGATTGCCTCCGCTGATGTAGAGGTCGCCGGTGACAGGGTCGAACGTGAGTCCGCGGGCATTGACTGCCCCGAGAGAGGCAAAAGTGGTGCGAGCGCCGTCCGTGTCGTAACGATAGATTTTGCCGTCGCTTTGCGCCACGATCCAGAGGTTGCCGGAAGCATCGACGGCCATGCCGTAACCGCGCACGCTTGAGGAAGAAAAGACGGTGGCCGCACTCCATGTCTGGCCGTCGGAATCCCAGGTGGATTTCAGGATGTTCTGGCCGGCATAGTTGACGAAGTAAAGGGTGCTGCCGGTGGCATCGAAGGCGAGGGCGGTAACGTCGCCAAATGTGACACCGCCGGAGTCTTGGGATCCCGAACTTGTGAGGATGTTGGAAGCGGCAAGTTTGCCGGAAGCGTTGGTCGTGTATTTTTTGATACTTCCGTTGGCGCCCATGTAGAAGGTTCCCGAAGGATCGAGTGCCAGCGAGGAGGTCGTGGTGCTTGTTTGGGTGATTGCTGTTGGCGCAGGAACAAACTCGCCGGTCCCGGCAGAGAACAGGTCCGCGTCAAATTTGTATATATTGCCGCCATTGCTGGCATAAAAGTTGCCGGAGGAATCAAGGATGGCGCCTTTGGCGCTGTTGGCGGTGGTAAGGCCGAGGGTGGTGGTGATTTCCCAGCCGCCAGCCTGGGCAGGGGCGAAAACATAGGCCTCTTTTCTAGCGCCCGTGCCTCCGCTGGAATCGACACCGACGATGAGAGTGGCGGCGCGACATGGAGGTAATGTCGTCAAGACTACAACGGCGAGGATGCCGGAAACACGGAGGATTTTTCCGCGGCGGGTTCGGGTGTTTTTCATGGGTGGTGTGCGGGTTGGCATTTTCATGGGTGGAGAGAGCGCGGGGTGACAGGGCTTGTCGGGTTTTGGACAAACGCGGGCCGGGAAACGGAGGGAAATCGCAAGGTGGCGACAGCAGGGAGGTGGTCGGAGGGATAGCAGCCGTTGTGGCGTTGTTCGATAACCTCGTAGCCTTCGGGGACGAGCCGGGGGTCGTGAAAAATGAAATCGATGACCGCAGGGCGAGGGCGCCCGTCGTCACCGTAACCGGTGAAGCCGCGAAAGGTGGGGCGGCGGGCGTTCAGGGCACAGGGGGGGGCATGGGTGACATCGCAAAGGGGAGGGGAGATGGAGTCCCGCGGGTCTGTCATCGCAGCGTGAGGGGCTTCGTGGGATTCGGCGTTGAAGTCACCCATGATGATGACGGGAACGCCTTGCGCGAGAGCGGCGGTGTGGCGGCGGACGAGAGTGGCGCCGTGAAGGCGTGCTTCGGCACCGAGATGATCGAGATGCGTGCAGCAGACGAGCACATCGGTGTGTATGCCGGGAACGACAGGACGGAGCAAAGTCCACAGGGCCAGGCGCGGAGCGGAGGCATCCCAGCCGATGCTGCCGGGAATGGCAGGGGTCTCGGACAGCCAGAAGGAGCCATGGTCCAGGAGCACGAAGCAGGCGCGACGGAACAGAATCACCATGTGCTCGCCTCCTCCTAGCCGGTCGTCGGTGCGGGAGGCGGCAATGATTTCATGATCGGCTCCGAGGTCAGTCTGAAGATCGGCGACCTGGTGAGGGAGGGGTTCCTGCAGCCCGGCAATGTCGGGAGCGCCGAGACGGATGGATTCGACAACACGCGCGCGCCGGCTGGCCCAGTTGTTCGGATGGGGGCCGTCCAGTCCGGTGTCATAGTGTATGTTGAATGTCATTACACGAATGGCGGGACGGGAGGAGCGCAGGGGGAGAGGGACGTTATTCATTTTTTTGTCCGGTATCCGGGAAATCCGGTTTTTTTTAGAGGGGAGGGTTGAGAGCGGTGGAGCGAAGGGTGGCGGTTTCGGTGGCGGAGAGGGCGCGATCCCAAAGCACGAGTTCGTCGATGAGTCCGTTGAACCAGCGCCAGTCGGCAGCGCGCCACGTGCCGATGTTGAGGCCGGAGGCAGGCATGAGGGGCGCGCCGGTCTTGATGAGGGTTTCAGCGGCTTTTTCGCCATTGAGCCAGAGGGCGAGGGTGAGCCAGTTGCGTTCCGGCTGGCGGTGGAGCGGAGGTGCGGACGGGGGGAGGATGTCATCGGAATGGATCAGGATGGAAAAATATCGTGTGCAATAGTTGCACAATATAAAGCCATTTGTTTTTGATTTTCATGCCGCTTGGTGGACAAGAATCGGTCCGGCCATTCGGTGTGTGTGCGGCAGGGGGGGAGGGGGGGGGGAGGAACGGGGGCCAACCCTGTGTTGTTTACGATCATTCTGACCTGGATGCGCTTGCGTGATCGAAAAGATTTTTGCATCGGAACAGGCGCAACAATTGCAAGGTGGCGGCTGGCGCGCATAGGCTCGGCGGAAAGATGAAAAAAATCCGCAAGCAAACTCGTAAAGGAATGACGGCGCGCGCGTCTTCGGCAGGCAGTGCGGGGGAATGTACGGTGGCGCAGCCGGGGTTGTCATTGCGCGATCTGGCGAAGATGGCGGGGGTAGATGTGAGCACGGCGTCGCGGAGCTTGCGCGGCGATCCTCGCATCAGCCGGGAACGGGTGGAGGCGATCAGGAAAATCGCGGAAAAAATCGGGTATCGTCCGCGTCCATTGCGCGGGAAACGGACGCGGGCCATCGCGCTGCTTCTGCCGACGGAACGCGCCGGCAATCCGTATTTGCAACGCCTGCTCTGGATGGTGGAGCGGGCGGCGACAAAGCGCGGATTGCACATGAATGTGGAGTTCATCGCGCCCGACAGGGAGCGCGTGACATTGCCGGCGATTGTCGCGCAGAACCGCGTGGATGGAGTGCTCCTGGCGGGGTATCCGCCGACGCGGGTGGTGGAGTTGATCCGGGAGGCGGGGGTGCCGATGGCGGCGATCAACGAGAGCGTGGCGCGGCTGGGCGTGTCGAGTCTGTGTTCGCGGTCAGCGAGTGTGTTTCGCGAAGTGGTGCTGCGGTTGGCAGCCTGGGGGCACCGGCGGATCGGCGTGGCGCTGACACAAAGAAAATTTCCGACGATGATGGATCGTTACCGGGCGTGGATGGCGGCGATGGAGTATGTGAACATCGAACCGGATCCAGCATTGATGCTGGAGGGACTGGCCGACGATTTGTCGGGCGGGCGCGAGGCGGTCGAACGGTTTTGCGAGCAGGACGATCCGCCGACGGCGGTGATTTTTGGCAACGACTGGATGGCGCTTGGCGCGATGTGTGAACTGTCGCAGCGGGGGCTTCGGGTGCCGGACGCCATGAGCGTCGTGGGGTCGGGAGATTATCCATTGTGCGCGACAGCGAAGCCGGCGCTGACGACATTTGCGATTGATGAAGTCGGAATCGGCCAGTCCGCGGTGCAGTTGCTTGTCGATGAGATCGAGGGCGGCGGGACGGGCAGGCCACGCAAAATCGATTGGCCGCAACATGTCGTCTGGCGTGAAAGCACGGGGCCGTTGATGAGAACGGCATGAGCGACCAAGGCCGCGGCCTGCTGTCCGAAATCCGGAATGTGTATTTGCAGGCGCGAACGGTTATTTTATGGAAACTTCTTACGGGCGGCCGGTTAACCAAAGGATAACGGAGTGGAAGGCCCATAAGACGATGATGTTACGAAGAAGGCCGATCCAGAGGGATCACGTTGTAGTTGCTATCGGAGGACGCCTCAACTGCGACCTGATGCATGACGAACCGGAGCCGCTCATTCCTGTAAAAACCGGGCAAAGCAAACCGCATAAAAGTACCAGAGGCTCCGGATAGGGTTTTGCCGTCTTACGCTATTTTCACCAACGGCTTGAAATTCAGATCCTGTAATGTGGTCCCGTCCTGCAACCGGGCCATCCGCAGATTGAGGCGGTCGGGGCTGGCGTGGACACGGGTGAGCGTTGCCACCTCCGCCTGAGGACCGCCTCCCACGAGCTGGCCGTAAGGGAACTGCCGGGTGGGCGGCAACCAGGCATGGTCATGCGTGTGGCCGGATATGACAACCTGCGCGCCCCAGCGAACCAGGGCATCGTGCCACGCAAGCCGTCCTCTCAGGCTGACGTGGTCGAAGCCCTTGCCGGCATAATCGGGAGGCGTTTCGTCGATCCAGCGCAGCGGGATATGACAAATGACCAGCCGGTAGGGCGCGTCGCGCAGATCGGGCCGGCGGATGATTTCATCCAGCCAGGCGGCCTGTGCGCGGATGAGCGGCTCGAAGGCCGCGACTCCGCGAAAACTCCGGTGTGCGTCGGGTTTGTCCTCTCCGGTATCGAGAGCGATGATACCGACCGGGCCGCTGCGAAACGCATACCAGGGGCGCGGTCCGTCGGGATACTCCACATAATCGGACATTTTGCTGGCCCACAGTCCGCGCACGTCGTGATTGCCCCGGGTGACAAGGATCGGGGGGCCGTCGGCGAGATCGATACCGGGGGGACAGACATACAGGGGAGCAAGCAGGCTGCGGTCGTTGACGTTGTTGCTCATGTCCCCATTCCACAGGAGAAAATCGTCATCGCCCCTGCGCGCGGCGTGGAGCGCGCGGATGATCTCGTGGTTATCGTGGGTGTCGTTCCAGACGGAAAAACGGGTTTCCGGCGCACGTGGGGAGAGTGTCTTTGTCGTGTAAATTTTCGAGCGGATTTCTTCCGGGTTCCCTGACATGACAGTATCCGGATTGCCGATATAGGGTAGCGCCGGTTTGACAACGCAGCGCCAGTAATAACGGGTTGCCGGCTTCAGGTTTCGTATCCGTATTTTTACGACGGAATCGTCATGCGGCACAAACCCGAAGGAGTCGGCGCGGGCGATGGCGTCCGGTTGGGGCGTTTCGCCATATTCGATCCACGCCAGGGCGGGAGCGGAGAGGGGAATGCTGACGGTGATGCTGTTTTCCGTCGGGGCGAAGACGGCGGGAGTTCCCTTGAACAGGATGAATTTTCGACAATCCATTTCGTTTGATTTTTTCAATGACGGAAAATCAGGCAACGGTGGCGCTCGCGGATGTCAATTTTTTAGCGGATTGTCCTTGATGAACCGGATCACCTCGTGCGCGTTGCAAAAGCATATTGCGGTAACGGTGTCCGCCGCGCCGTAGTAGAGGGCGATGTTTCCCGTATTTGAATCACAGAGGCAACCGACGGGGAAACAAACGCCGGGGACGAATCCGGAAAGTTCATACGGAGCCTCCGGGCACAGCAGCGCCTCGCGCGCGCAGGCAATGACGCGCGAGGGATTTTCAAGATCGAGCAGCATGGCGCTCATCGCGTAAACGAAGCCGTTGCAGGTCGAGGTGACGCCGTGATAAAAGAGCAGCCAGCCTTCATCCGTTTCGATGGGCGAGGGGCCGGCGCCGATCTTGACGCCCTGCCACCAGGGGCCGCCCTTGCCGATGACGTGGCGGTGACGGCCCCAATGAATCATGTCGAGACTTTCGCTCGTAAAAATGTCCCCGAAGGGCGTGTGACCGGTGTCGGAGGGGCCGGCTGAGTATGATGTAGTTGCCACTGATTTTTCTGGGGAAAAGCACGCCGTTGCGATTGTAGGGGAGGAAGGCGTTTTCGAGTTGCCCGAAGGTTTCGAAATCCGTGGTGCGGGCGATGCCGATGGTGGGGCCGTGGTATCCGTTGCACCATGTCACGTAGTGGATGCCTTCGATTTCCGTGACGCGCGGGTCGTAGGCGTATTCCATCTGGCCGATCCCGGCGGCGCCGTTTTCGTGACGGAAGGCAATGGGGTTTTGTTCAAACACGAACGTGAACCCGTCCGCGCTGCGCCCGACGTGGAGGTGCGGGATGCGGTCCATGCCTTCGGTGCGGAAGACGCCGGCAAAGCCGCCGCGCCACGGGACAACCGCGGAGTTGTAGATGCCCGTGACGCGGGGCAACGGGCGGCGTCCGATGACCGGGTTGGCGTCGTAACGCCACATCAGGTCGGAGTTGCCCGCCGGTCGCGGTTGCCAGGGGATGCCGGGAAGGGGATTGGTATGGATTTTCATGGAGAGAGCACCGGGATTTTGTCAGGTGGTGGGTGTTGGGTGTTGGTTGTTGGTTGTCCGTCGGCGACAGACCGACGATGGACAGGTGAGCAGAGCAAACGATGCCAGGCGTGTTGGGCGGCAATGCACTTGGTCGCGGGTGGGCGGCAGGGGGGGGGGGGGGGAGGTGATGATGGGAGGCAGAGGGAGGCGGGAGGAGGCGGGAGTTATTTCAGCAACTGGACGCGCATCCAGCCGGGGCGGTCGGTGAGGATGCCGTCAACACCGAGGGATGTCAGACGGCGGGCGGCGTCGGGGTCGTTCACCGTCCAGACAAAAATCCCCATGTTGCTGGCATGGGCTTGGGTGACGAGTTGCTCGTCGATGCGGGCGTTTACGTTCGGATTGAAAGCGTCGAGGCCGGCGGCACGGGCTTTTTCCAGGAGCGGGAGGAGGTCGGTGTCGGGGGTGGGGTTCACGAGCCAGCAGGCGCGAATGCGCGGCATGGCTTGTTTGGCGGCGCAGATGGTCTCGAATGTGAAGCAGTGAAAGAGCAGTTCACCGGAGGGTTTGCCTGATTTTTCGATGGAGTCCTTGAGCGCGGGGATGATCCCGGGGCCGCACTTGATTTCGATGATCACTTGTTTGCCCGCCGGAGCGGTGGCGAGGGCTTCGTCGAGCGTGGGGATGCGCTGGCCTGTCCATGTCGCGCCTTTCCATGCGCCGGCGTCCAGTCTGCGGAGTTCGTCAAAAGTTTGCGCGGAGATTTTGCCGGCGACGGAGGTGGTGCGCCGGGTGTCGGCATCGTGCATGAGGAGGATCCGCCCGTCGGCGGTGAGATGGATGTCGAGTTCGAGACCGTCGGCCTGTTGCTCCCATCCGGTGGCATACGCAGCAAGGGTGTTTTCGGGCGCATCGTGCGATGCTCCGCGGTGGGCAAAGAGGAGCGTGGGTGTCCGGTGGCTCATGGTGATTTTTGTTTCCGTGGCGGTTGATGGTGTGGTGGTGATAATCAACAACAGGCTGGTCGATAACAGGTGGCGGAATGGCATGTGTGTGTGGAGAGAGAGGGGGGGGGGAGGGGGAGGGCGATGTATCGGGAAGGAGGCGCGTTACCTGGCCGATGTCGGTGAAAACAATGTCCGGCGGATGCGGGGTGCTGGCGGCGGCGGCGGCATCGGTGCAACCGGTGAGCACGAGGGCGCCAGGGGAGCCGATGTTGCGGGCGAGCGCCATGTCGGTATCCAGGCGGTCGCCGACCACGAGCACCTGGTCGGGGCGCAGGTTTTGTTGTTCCATCACGGAGTGCACCATGAGGGGATCGGGTTTGCCCGTGATTTTGTCGGGGTGGCGTCCGGTGGCGTTGGCGATGGCGGCGCAGATGGAACCGCATTCGAGCATCAGGCGGTGCGGTCGGTCGGTGGGACATGTCGCATCGGGATGCGTGGCGATGTAGGGGAGGCCGCGGGCAATCCACCAGGCGGCGTGGCAGATTTCGTCGAAGGTCACGCGCGGGTCCCAACTGACGAGCACGGCTTCCGGCGTATCCGAGATTTCATAACCGGATTCAGCCAGTTCCCGAGCGAGGCCGGGGGAGCCGAGCAGGAGGAGGCGGCGGACGCCGGGCAGCGTCCGGCGCAGGTAATGCAGGGCCGCGTGGGCGGAGGTGCAGAGTTGGGCGTCTGTTGCGTTGATGCCGAGGTCGCGGAGGTGGGCGAGGTAGTCGCGGCGGCTTTTGGTCGCGTTGTTGGTGAGGAAGGTGAAACCGAGGTTGCGTTTTTCCAGTGTATCCAGAAAGGGAAGTGTCGGAGCCAGAAGCGTGTTTCCGCGGTAGAGGGTGCCGTCGAGGTCGAGAAACAGGTGCCGGATTTTTCGGAGTGGCATGGTTGTCTGTTCCGGATTCAGTGCGCGGCGTGTGCGACGGCGACGGCGGGCATGGCGGTGTCGGGCGCTGCGGTGTCGGCTGTTGCTGTTGCTGTGGTGGTGGGGGTCGAGAGCAGTTTGCGAATGATGGTCTGGTCGGTGGTGGAGGCGAGTTGCCAGGGGGTGTCGCCGATCCACCACCACCAGCGTCCGTGCTGGAGGAGGGCGGGGTGGTTTGCGTCGAGGGTGGCGAGCACGGTGGCGTCGGGATGAACGGAGGTGGGGGGGGGACGGGTGGCGGTGGCGCTGATTCGCAGGTTGCCGGTTTTGCCGGAGTCGGCCCAGCGGAGGAGGGGCGCGGTTTCGCTGACAATGGCAACAGGGCTTTTGGTGATGCCGCCGTTGTCGGAGTCGTTGCGGACGCAGACGAGGATTTCGTTTTCCGCGCCCCAGCGGATGTGCGCGGCGGGGAGGGCGTACTCGCGCGGGGCGGTCCACCAGTTGGAGCGTTCGGGACCGGTTTTGCCGACGAGTTTTCCGTTGAGAAAGACCCAGTCGAAATCGTCGATCGCGCCAAAGAGGAGGCGCAGGGAGCGGCCTTTCCAGTCGGCGGGGATGTGCACTTTTTTGCGGTGCCAGACGTCGCCGGTGTAGTACCTGGAGGAGCCGAGGAGGCTGACTTCACCCCATTCGGCGGGGACTTGATGATGGGTCCATTTGAGGTTGGCGGGGAGGGGGAGCGTGGGCGCGGGCATGGCGGCGATGGTGGGGGCGTTGCCTTGGCCGGCGTGCGCCCAGTCCCAGACGCCTTCGAGGTCGATGACGCCGGGTTGTTCGGCGGCGTGTTGTCCGGGGTCCCGGACGTTGGCGAAGAGGATGCCGTCGCGGGCGAGGCGGGCGAGCGTGGCGTGGGGGCCGGTGCGGGCGTAGGCGTCGCGGTCGAGGCGTCCGTGGAGGAGGACGGCGCCGGTGAAGTCGCGCCGGAGAATGTCAAGGAGGGTGGCGTCGAGCTGGTTGGCATCGATGATGGCGGCGTCGTGGTTTTTGAGGAGCGCGGGTTCCTTGATGATGCGCAGGCCTTCGAAAACGGATACGTCGGCATGGTTTTTTTCGAGGAGCGCGACGAGGTCGCCGAGCGTGCCTTGCATGGCGGCGGCTCGTCGTGTGTTTTCAATGACAGCCACGCGCGTCGCGGTTTTGGCGGTCGCTGTGGTTTTGGCGGTTGCGGCGTGTGCGGCGGTTTTGTTTTCCGGCCAGTAGTTGCGAATCCATGCGGAGCGTTCGGGGAGGAAGGCGACTTCGGGTTTGAGATACCAGTCGTCGCCGGAAAAGAGCATGCCTCCCCCCCCCCTTGCGTGAAATGCCCAGATGCAGAATCCGGCGCCGAGGCGGACGTGGCGTTCGACCTGGTTCCAGCGGTTTTCCATTTGTTGTTCGGAGTCCCAGGTCTTGAGGGTAAGCGAAGTGGCTTTGCGGGCGCTGAGGCCGCCCATGCCGTAGTGCGTGCCGGGGTTGACGTGCGGGCCGTAGAGGGTGTGCAGGGCCTGGTAGTTGACGGGGATGGGGGAGCGGTCCCAGACGTCGCCCATGGTGTGCTGCATCATGCCTTCGGCGGCGGGGATGTTCTTGCGCAGGGCGGCGAGGATGCGCGCCGTGGTCTCTTCCTGGAGCCAGGCGGCGAAGCGCAGGTGGTCCCAAAAGCGGGGGTTGTTTTCATAGGCGTGGGCGGGGTCGGGATCGTTCTGGTACCCGAGGGGTTCGATGGTGCGGGTGTCCCAGTTTTCGTTGGGCTGGAGGGCGTGGCGGGTGTCGGGCGTGCCGGTGTTCCATGCGGCGGCGAGGGCGGCGCGGTCGTTGCCGTAGGCGTGCTTGAGCCAGTCGTTCCACATGCGCCATGCGAGCGGGTAGGCTTTGAGGCCGCGGGGGACGTTGGCGATGTTGGTTTCGTTGCCGGGCACTTCAAAGGCCACGATGTTGGGCGCGTCCTTGAGGGCGGCGCCGAGGCGGTCCCAGGCGCTGACAACGGCGTCGGGCCAGTGGTAGGAGGCGTGGTTGTGGATATCTTCTTTTTTGGCGCGGAAGTTTTCCGGGCCGCGAAGGAACCAGTCGGGATAGGGCCAGTGGAAATCGATGCTGATGCCGAGTCCGTAGCGTTCGGCTTCGCGCATGATGTCCAGAATCATGCCGAGGTAGGCGGGATCAAAGGCGCCCTGGTCGGGTTCGAGGAGGTTCCACTGGACGATGAGGCGGAAGCCGGTGAAGCCGAGCGCGGAGATGTAACGCACGTCCCAGGGGCGCCAGATGGCGGCGGCTCCGCGCCGAGGGGCGTAAATGGAGCGGAAAAAGGCGGGGCCAAACATGCGGTAGCGTTCGCCGTCGGGAGTGCGGAAGAAGGGGTCGTCGGGCTGGCGGTTCCGGTCCCGGCGGCGGGCGGCGAGGGGCAGTTTTTCGAGGAGGGTGTCGATTTGCGCGTCGGCGCGCTTCTGGAGGGTTTCGACGCGTTGGCGCGCTTGCGCGGGAGCGAGCGCGGGGTAGTCGCGGACGAGGGTCGCGTGTTCGTCGCAGAGTCCGGTCAGCGCGGGGGGCGCGGAGGGCAGGGAGGGGGGGGGGAGGGAGGGGAGTTTTTTCCCGAGCGAAGTCCAGTACGAGAGTTGTTCGCCGAGGGCGATGAGCTGGGCGGCGTGCCAGAGTTTTTGTTCGTTGGCGGGATCGAGGCGGGCGTCGCCGGTTGCGGGAAATCCGGAATCCACGCCGCGTGTTTTTATCCAGTTGGCGGTGAGGGCGAGGTCGGCGAGGAGGCGTTTTTGTTTCGCAGCCCGGAAGTCGGCGGCCCGGGCCGCGGTGGAAAATACAAACTCGATCTTGTAAATGCGGATACGCAGGGGCGGCGCGCCGTTCGCGAGCCGGGCGGCGAGGGCGAAGCCGCTGATTTTGGCGGCCTTGTCGCGGGGGAGTTTTTCGTCAATTCGCCAGACGAGGGTTTGCGTGCCGGCGGCGTGGGTTTGCGTTTGTTCGCAGAGTTTGGTGGCGGTCCAGAAGTTGCGCTGACATTCGTAAAATCGTCCGTCAAGGGAACCGGCGGTTTCGGCGTCAAGGGTGATACGGAGTCCGGCGATTTTGCCAATGGCGTTGGCGGGGAGTGTGCAGCGGAGGAGGGCATGGCCGGCGCCGCCGGGCGCGGCGGAGGCGTCGGCCGTCCATTCGAGGACGTGGGCGGAACCGAGGGTGTTGTTGGCATCGACGGGCACAACGTCGGTGGTGTTGCGCACGCCGGCGGATTGTGCCGAGTGCGGGGGCGCGCTGAGTATAAAATGATCAAAGGGCCGCGCCGAGGGCGGCGTGAAATCATGCGAGGGTATCCAGTCCACGGTCTCTTGTCCGAGGAGGAGCGAAATCGGGAATAGCAATACACTATAGTAAAAGATTTTTCGATTCATGGGAAAACAAGGGATCCTCCAACGGGATAGCTACGGGACTTTATACCAGAGTTCACGTCTGTCCGCGTCCGTTTCGGTGAAGCTGATAATATTGCCGGCGAATGCCACCGCCAGGCATTTGCCTCCGCTTCGATAGGCGACGGGGCCGCCGCTCATCCATTTGCCGTCTGCCGCTGGGGTATATAATCCTCGCGCCCAGAAACAGGCCTGCCAGTCCAGGGCCTCCGCAAAACAAAATGTCCGCGACGGCACGGTAATGTCCGCTATTTTTATTTTTGTTTCATTATTGTTGGTATAAACCTCGGCATTGATGCCGATGCTCTTGAAATCTTTGGAGAAGGGCCATCCTGCAAGGCAGATAGAGGGAAGCGGCGGATCAGCCAGATTGAGAGGCACGCCGAGGTATTCGTGAAAATCAGGGTTTTTCGCCCAGATTTGCAGAGTGCCGGCAAGCACGGAGGTCCCCTGTCGCATCACGTAGGTTTCCTTATGATCGTTTGCATAGGCAATATTGGCCATTTGCAGTTGCCGGAGATTGGATATGGTCCTGGCCTGATAGCTTTTCTTTTTGACCGTCCCGACAACAGGGATGATAATGGCAGCGAGAATACCAATAATGGTAATCACGGTAAGCAGTTCTATAAGAGTAAAACCCTTGGGTGATGTAGGAGTTTTCATTGGAAGAAAAAAAGATGAGGGGGGGGGGGGGATCCGGGAGGCCGGATTTGAAAAGTCCGGCCTCGTGAAAAATATAAACAGGAATTATCCCGTCACCTTGCGGTATCCGGACGCAAGCAGCGCGACGATGGATAAACAAAGTGCAATGGCGGCGGGTTCGGGAACGGGAGGAGGAGAAGGGGGGATTTCGGATTTGATAGAAAGGGAGTCCATCCTGAATTGTACATCGGAGTTTGCCGAGCCGCCCATAAGCACGACGCCGAAATCACAATTTTCGGAAAAGGCATCCACGATGCTGGAACTAAGAACAATGCCATCCTCCTGGGTGACTCCGTTAAGGATGACTTTGAGCGTGTTGGTCTGGTCGATGGTGAATCCGAATGTGCCGCTGAAATCGGCGGAATCATAAGCGTAAGACTTAAGCGAGACGCCGGGGGAACCGCCAAAGGAGCCAGTATTGTTGATCTTGTAGCGAACATCCACCTTGAAACCGGCCTTGCCGGGATCCACGCCGGAGCCGGCGGCAGGGTTTACCATGGTGATATAGAGTCCAAGGACGTTGGGGCTGGCATATTCGGCACCGTTGCCGTTATAAGTGACACCATTGCCATAGAGAACAATGCTGAGTCCCTGGGTGCCAATCATGTCCGTCGTGAAGGAGAGTGCCTCGATAGTATAGCTGACGGGCGTCGGCGAATCCTGCCAATGATAATTCCTGGCGGCGGCCGTGCCGAGAGAATAGCGTTTCCATCCCTGGGTGCCTCCCTTGAGAAGAACGCCAATCGGGTCTTCCTGAGTGGCAAAAACAATGTTCGTTCCCGAACCGCCGTATCGACGAAGCCCGCTATTGGCATTATCTACATCCCCACCGGTGTGAATGGCGGTATAGCCAAAGTTGGCGGTGAAGTCGTATAGTTGAGGCGTGTCGGCGGCAAAGCCCGTTGATAGGCCCGGGGCGGCAAGCCCGAAACAGCCTATGGCGAGCGCATTGACAAGGCGCAGTTTCCCGGGTGTCTTTTTCGTTTTCATGAGTTGTCTGGTTTGATTTGTCATCTTGAGGTTATCAGGTTGTTGTTATCAGGTTATGGGTTATGGTTTGTGTTTTGTGTTTATGCGTTTTCCTTTTTGATCGAGAGGCTGGATATTTTGAAGGAAGCGGGCTGGCCCTGGTCGCGATTGGTGGCGACGAGATAAACGCGGGCGTTTTTTTTGAAATGTCCGGCAATATTGGCCGGCAGGGTAAAGACCTCGGGGTGGAGTTGCCCGTTTGCGATCAGCGAGACTGTATTATCGGGAGAAATGATAAAGCCGAAGGTGCCGAGGTTGACAGAAGCAATATCATTGACTGCGGCGCGGCGAAAATACTTGCCGGTGAAACCCGCCCTGGGCGCATTGGTTTTGGCGTTGAAGGCGAGGTCGTATTTGCCGGTCGCCGCATTGTAGGCAAGGCTGATGCCGAGAATGGAGGCCGGGGTGTAGTCGGGGAGCGGGATGTGGCCGTTGCCTTCCATTTCATCACCGACAACGATGAGCGAGAGCGTGCCGGGGCGGGTGTCGGTGTTGGTGAACGTGTCGAGGGTAAAGGTGAAGGCAACGGGAGCGTCGGAACCGGCCCATATAAAATCGTCGGCCACGGTGCGAAGATGAACGCGGTTGAAACGCGCGGTAGAGGTCGTGAGCGAGAGGCCGTCCTCGACAAGAACCTCGCCGTATTTGGCGAGCGAATCGGGGAGAGCGGTTCGCCGGAAACCGGTTTCGATTTTTGTGAACGCGGAGGCCTGCGCGACAAATACGACAAGCACGGCAGCAAACACGGAAAGCACGGCAAGCATGACAAAAATGCCGGAGACCGTCGTGCGCGTCGCACCGTGCGCAACGAAACCGGACGTGGAGGGGAGGCGGGAAACAGAGGGAGAAGAGGCGGGAAGCATGGGCGAGATGTCGGGATGGGATTGCCGAGGTTTTGACAGGAGAGAGAAACAGGGTAGGTTGGTTGCAAAATATGTATGCATTGATGAGGAGAGCAAATATTCGGAGCAGATGAAAGCGGAAATGTTTGCAAAACATACGTCGAAAAATGAACCCTGCTCCCATGTCCGGTGATACCCGACGCAACGATTCCCATTCCGTTCTTTCGCAAGTTGTTATTCCGGAAGCCGTTCTTCCGCAAGCGCCCCACCGTGTGCGCCGGCCCTGCATCCTGCTGGCGCTGGGCTGGTATTCGGCGGCGATCCATCGCGGCATCGCTCGCTACGCGCGACAGGCCAACTGGGTGCTCGATCTCACCATGACTCGCAACGGCCTGGCCCCGCGCTCATGGCGTGGCGACGGCATCATCTGCCTCCTGCACTGGGAGGCGGAACTTTACGATTTCGTCAAAACCACGACCAAACCCGTGGTGAACATCGGCGACGTGCGTCTGCCCGACATCCCGACCGTCCATGCCGACAATGCGGTAATCGGAAACATGGCCGCCGAACATTTTATCGAACGCGGCTTTCGCAACGTCGCCTTTTTCCGGCGCTCCGACGCTCCTTCCGCCACGGAGCGCAGCAATGCTCTCAAAGCCCGGGTGGAACAGAATGGCGGCGACTTTTACCTCATTGACTGGCTCACGCACAACAAGGGGCGCCGCGAGCACACCGAAAGCGAACTCATCGGCTGGCTCGGCAAACAACTCAAAAAACTGCCAAAACCGCTCGCCGTATTGTCCGAGCATGACGAGGTGTCCATCGAGGTCATTTACGCCTGCCAGCACGAGGGCATTCCCGTGCCCGAGCAGGTCGTCGTGCTCGGGGTGGACGACGACAGGCTGCGCTGCGAGTTTGCCCCGATCCCGCTTTCCAGCATCGACAACAACCAGGAGATGGAGGGCTACGAGGCCGCCGCGTTGCTCGACCGTCTGCTTCATGGCAAGCCCGCCCCCGCCGCGCCTGTTCTTGTGCAGCCCATCGGCGTCACCACGCGCCTGAGCACCGACATCCTTGCGGTGAAACATCCGCACGTCGCCGCCGCGCTGCTGCACATCTGGCAAAACTACAAAAACCCGATCAACGCCAAGACCGTCGCCGCCACCGTATCCATTTCTTACCGACGCCTGCATGACGCTTTTCTGGAAAACGTGGGCCGCACCATCGCCGACGAGATCACCTGGAAGCGCATGGAACACGCCAAAAAGCTCCTTGTGGAAACCGGCAAAAAGGCCGGAGAAATCGCCGTGGAATGCGGTTTCCCGAACGACGATCGCATGGGCCGCATCTTCAAGCGCGAACTGGGCATGACGCCCATCGACTACCGCCAGCAAAACCGGAAGGTGCGTTGACAGGAAACAGGAGGAGCGGGCGTGGCGGGAAGGACGGGGGGGGGGGGACGGCGTGACGTCCGTTGCCAGAGTGGAAATCAGAATTTCCAGGTGTAATCCGGGTAATCGGTATAACTGCTGTCGGTCCCGCCCGGACGGAAGGTTGCCACATGGCCGTCGAGGAAGAGGAGATGGCCGGTGTTGTTGTGCCGGAAGGCGAATTTATAAAGAGCGCGGGAACTGAAACTGGCTCCATACCAGTTGCCGTTGCCTCCGTTGTAACCGGGTTGTTTCTGTATGTCTTCGTAAAATACAACAGTGCGGCTGGGCGAGAGATCGGAGGGGATGCGTTTGCCGTTGAAATTGCTGTTGTAGCAATAACCGGTCGCCGCATAGGTACCGTTGATATTGGCGTCACGCTCGATTTCGGGACACCAGGGGACGCGGCGTTTCACGTTTCCTCGCACGTCGGGAGCCCAGGGCATGGTGAAATACTGGCCGAGTTGGGGGAGCGAATACCAGCCAATCCAGTTGGCGAGCGATTCTCCGTTCTCGTCCTTTGTAATGGAATGATACGGCATGATGTCGCGGTTGTCCGCGAGAAAGAGGCGCAGGCCGACGGACAACTGGCGCATGTTGGATTTGCATTGGGCGGTGCGCGCGCTGATGCGCACACGGCTGATGACCGATATCAGGATGCCGGCCAGCACGCCGATGATGACGATGACGGCCAGCAGTTCGACGAGCGTGAAGCCCGAACGGGACAGGGCGCGGCACAGGCGAGCAGCGGGGGGGGGGGAGGGGGGGAGGAGGG
>JAISAX010000097.1 GCA_031266495.1 Opitutaceae bacterium | reverse complement strand
AAGCGTCGCCGGTTAGAGAGGCGCAAGGGGCAAGGGGCAAGGGGCTTCGCGCCTCGTCGCAGCGGCAGGAATGCCGCCGCTCCCGCCGCTCCGGGTAACTTCTCGGTATTTTTCAGCTTCCCGCTTTCGCTCCGCTCCCCTCTCCTGTCCGGCAATGATTTATTCCTCCGTGTTATCCATCGTCCTCCTCTTGATTGCCGTCCGGCTCGCCGCGCAGTTCGCCCTTTCCGCGCTCAACCGTGCCGAAGTCCGCCGCCACGCCGAGCAGGCCCCGCCCGCCGTCGCCGCCGTCGTCGATCCCGAAACGTACAAAAAATCCGTCGCCTACACGCTGGCGAAAAACCGCCTCGGCGTCATCGAACTGGTTTTCGACGCCGTCATCCTCGCCGCCGTCCTCACCAGCGGCCTGCTCCCGTGGCTGTTCAGCCACATCGCCGCGTGGGCGCCGGACGGCGCCTGGGACGACGCGCTCTTCATCCTCGTCACCGGCCTGCTCCTCGGCCTGCCCGGCCTGCCGCTCGACTGGTGGGAACAATTCCGCCTCGAAGCCCGCTTCGGGTTCAACAAATCCACGCCCGCCCTCTGGATCACCGACAAACTCAAAGGCCTCGTCCTCGCCCTCGCCATCGGCTTCCCTCTGCTCTGGGCGCTCCTCTCGCTCGTCCGCGTGGCGGGCGGCGCGTGGTGGGTGTGGGGCTTCGCCCTCTTTTTCGGGTTCCAGTTGCTGATGATGGTGCTTTACCCGCGGCTGATCCTTCCGCTCTTCAACAAACTCACGCCCCTGCCCGACGGCGAACTGCGCGCGCGCCTCATGTCGCTGGCCGGGCGCACCGGCTTCCGCGCCTCGACCATCGAAGTCATCGACGGCAGCAAACGCTCCGGCCACTCCAACGCCTACTTCACCGGCTTCGGACGCTTCCGCCGTATCGTCCTTTTCGATACCCTTGTCGAACAACTCACGCCGGAAGAACTCGAAGCGGTGCTCGCGCACGAAGTCGGCCACTACCGCTGCGGCCACATCCCGAAAATGCTCGCCGTATCCGCCGCGGCCGTACTCGGCGGCTTCGCGCTCATCGCCTGGCTTGCCGGCAGCGCGTGGTTCAACCCCGGCTTCGGACTCCCCCCCGGCGCGCTCGCCCCCGCCTTCCTGCTCTTCGGCCTGCTCAGCGGACTGGCGACCTTCTGGCTGACGCCGCTCGGCGGTTATTTCTCGCGCAAGCACGAATACGAAGCCGACGCCTTTGCCCGCCAGGCGATGGGCGGCCCCGCCCCGCTCATCGCCGCGCTGCGCAAGCTCTCCGGCAAAAACCTCTCCAACCTCACCCCGCATCCGCTCTTCAGCGCATTTTATTACTCGCACCCCACGCTCGCCGAACGCGAAGCCGCGCTGGGGCCCGACGCCACCCGACCGTGAAAACACCCGGCGACCAAAGTGCCGCGGGCGTCTCGCCCGCCTCCGACGTGGCACGGGCTTCCAGCCCGTGGACGGCGAAGCCGCCGGATCGACGTGGCACGGGCATCCCTGCCCGTGAGCGTTGCCTCTCCGCTCCGACACGACACAGGCATCCACTTCTGTTTCTCACCCTTTTCCATCTCACCCTCGCTCTCGCCCTCGCGTCCCCCCCCTCCCCCCTCCGCGCCGCGCCCGCCGGCGCCCCGTACGAACTCACCATCGCCACCTGGAACATCCGCAACTACAACGCCATCGACCGCCGCATCGACGGCGAATTTCGGCCCGGGTATCCGAAACCCGAATCCGAAAAGACCGCCCTTCGCGCCGTCATCCGCGCGCTCGATGCCGACGTCCTCGCGCTCCAGGAAATCGGCGGCGCCCCGTACCTCGAAGAACTGCGCCGCGACCTCGCCGGCGAAGGCTGCGATTACCCGTACCGTCACGTCCTCGCCACCGCCACCGACAAAGCCCGCTGTGTCGCCGTGCTCTCCCGTCTCCCTCTGCGCGACATCCGCGAGCACACCGACATGACGTTCGCCTACCGGGGCGGCCGCATGGACGTGGCCCGCGGTCTCCTCGAAGCCACGCTCGACATCCCCGCCCGAGGTTCCCCCGCCACCGCTGCGCCTGCCGCGCCGTCGCCGGCGCCGACGACGCCGGTACCGCTCACGCTCTTCATTCTCCACCTGAAAAGCCGCCTCACCACCTACAACGACGATCCCTCCAGCGCCACGTGGCGCGCCCGCGAGGCCGACGTCATCAGAAACCGGATACTCCGCCGCTTCCCGACGCCCTCGGCTCCCGACGCCCGCTTCCTGATCGCCGGCGACTTCAACGACCTCATCGACAGCCGCCCCGTCCGCGCACTGCTCCGGCGCGGCAGCACCCCGATCTCCGCCCCGCTTCGCGCCGCCGACCGCCAGGGCCTGACCTGGACGCATTTTTACGCCCGCGGCGAAACCTGGTCGCGCGTGGACAACCTCCTCGCCTCCCCCGCCCTGTTGCCTCACGCCGTCCGCGCCTGGATTGTCGATTCGCCCGAGGTGCTCCGCGCCAGCGATCACCGCCCCGTCGCCGCCACCTTCCGTTTCCCGTCCGCCGGACCGCAAACACCCGCCACCGCCTCCCCGGAAAAATGAACATGGGCGCACGCCATCCGGTTCACCACGCATACGTCATCGCCGTGGACCACGTCCGCGGCGTACCCGGCACGAGCGGCACCTCCTGGTAATCGACACCCCACAAGTTGTCCACCTGCGCCGACACCGTCAGTCCGGACACGTAGGGAACATGCCAATACAATCCGAGCGACGTGAAAAAAGGCGTCCGCGTCGTCTCGCGCAGACCATTCTCCTCCTGCACGCGGAATTCATTGTCGCACCGCACCTCGACCCCCCCGCCAAGGCGCACAGTGACCGCCGCCGTCAGACGATGTTCGGCGTAGTTGAGCGCGTAGAAACTGGAGAGGCCGGCCGTCGTGTAGTTGTCCGTCTTGTGCAACCACGAGTAGCCCGCCACAAAGTCCACCGCGCGCCACGAACGCCGCGCCACCAGCTCCACGCCCCACGTGTCGAGATCGACGGCGCTCGCCATCCGGCTGCCCGGCGTCGTCGGCGCGAACACCCAGTCCACAAGATCGTCGTCGCGCCGGAAAAACACCGCCGCCGTCGCCGTCCAGCCCGCTGCGGCGACATCGGCGCCGAGTTCGATGTTGAACGCCTTCGAACGCCCCAGGTCCGGATCGCCGCCAAAGAGACCCGTCGGGCTGCTGTTGAGCGCCGTGCAGGTGGGTAACTGTGTGGACTGGTCGTAGCTCAGGTAAACCCGTTGCAACCCGGCCGCAGACGTCGGCGATGCGGACGATGCCGGCGGCGTCCGTCGCCAGGCGATTTCCGCGACCGGCGAAAAGGCGGAGCCGGCGCGGTTGCTGTCGTCGTAGTTGACGCCCGCCGTCAGCACGAGTTCCTGCGCGCCGCCGACGAGCCCGAAGGTCTGGTCGCCGAAGACACCCGCGTAAACCTGGGTGCGGCTGTTGTAGTTGCCATTGTTAAGCTCGGTTGACCGGAGATCGTCCGCAACGACGCCCGCGCGATAGCGGATCGCCGTCGCGCCGCCCCCCTCCCCCCCCCTCCCCGCGCCGATCCCGGCCACCGTCACGCGCCCGTCGAAACCGGCGCCGCGCACAATCGTCCGGTGATGCGCGTCGTAGCTGAAATCGGGAATCGAATAGTGATCGCGGTTGTGCCGGTACCAAGCGCCGGCCTGAAACCAGTCGCCGTCGGCACCGGGCTCCACGCGGTGGTTGGCGACAAAAAGCTGCGTCTGCAATTCGTCCCGTTCCAGCCGCCACACCGCGCCCACATCGCGGGCGGCGTAAAGATTGGGCCATGCAAACTCCTTGGACTGGTAGCCCGCAAAAAAATCGGTTTGCGAACGCGCATCCCGAATCTGGATACGGCCGTTGTAGCGGACAAAATCATGGTCGGAAAACGTCACCGGTCCGTCGCCCTGCGAGGCGGCCGCCGAGACGTCCGCCGCCACCGTGTAGCCGCCGACGGTGCGCGGGCTGACCACGCCCGCGTACAGTTCGCCGGTGAGCAGGCTGTCGTTGCCCGTGCCGGCCGAGACGAACCCGCCGGAACCAACCGGCTGCCACGCGTAACCGACGCTGCCGGCCGTCGCCCCCCAGCCCGCCTGCGCATTGGCCGCGCCCGTGCGCACCTGCGGCGCGCCGAGCATCGCGGGAGCGACGGGCAACTCCGCCGAATAATGCCCCGTCTGCGAATCGTGGAGCGGCACCGCGCCGATGCCAAAGCCGGTGTTTTCAAAAGTGCCGCCGCGGATCGACACATCCGCCTGCCCCTCGCCCATGCTGCGCGACTGCACATCGACCAGCGGCTCGTAACGCAGCGCCGTCACCGGCATGGCGAAGGACGCGGTCGATTCCTGGTTGGCCACACGCGGCGAATAGACCGCCAGCGCCGGCAGCGTGTGCGGCTCCTCTTCCGCCGCGGTTCCGGCGGCAGTGTCGGCGTGCAGGCCGGCTACTGCACCCATGAGCGCGACAAGGCCCGCGAGCCCGCTGCGCCCCGGCCTTGCCGTGCGGCGACGCGCCGCGTGAACGATCTTCGATGACAAAAACATGGCCGCCACCGATGACGGCCTTCGGATGGCAAATCAAGCCACAAGTTATTGCAAAATGAAAAACAGGCTAACTAGTGTGCAGCCACAGGTCAAAAGTCGGAAGGACGAAGGTCGGCGGCGGCTCCGCTGCGCGGAGCATCTCTCAAGGATGGCCCGCTGAAGCGGGCCGGTGATGACTTCCGACTTTCCGACTTTTGACGTCAGACTGATCAGTAGCAGGATTTCCGCTGCCGGGAATAGCGCGGGCTCATTTGCGCGGTTTCCAATCCACTTGACCTGTCCCTTATAAATGCCCCTTCAGACTCCTGACAAATGAAACGCATCACCCTGCAAGACATCGCCCGTGAAGCCGGCGTTCATGCCACCACTGTTTCGATGGCCCTGCGCCGCCACCCGCGCATTCCTGCGTCCACCCGTGAACGTATCCATAAAATCGCAACACGTCTCGGATACAGCCCCGACCCCGTCCTCTCGGCGCTCAACGCCTACCGCTTTGGCCGCCGCCGCCCCGCTTACCAGGCCACGCTCGCCTGGATCAACGACGGCCCACGGATGCTCGATGGGGAAAGGCCCTGGTGGCATGATGATTATTTTCTCAGCGCCCAGGACAACGCCCGTACGCTCGGATACAAACTCGAGGAGTTCTGCCTGCCCGACTTAAAAATGGATGGCGCCGGCATTTCGCGAATGTTGGCCAACCGCAACATACCCGGCCTCATCATCGCACCGATGCCGCTCGGAAAACTCCATACCCTCGATTTCGACTGGAACCAATTCTCGGCCATCGCCATCGGCTATTCGCTGATCTCCCCTCGCCTTCACCTCGTTACCAACCACCAGTATCGAACGATGCAGGACATGATCGCCAGACTGCGTTCGCTTGGCAGGCAGCGCATCGGTCTCGTTTGCAGCAAGGCGAAAGACGCCCGGGTCAATTACGCCTGGTCCGCCATGTTCTG
Organism: Opitutaceae bacterium; assembly: GCA_031266495.1. The sequence goes on along the minus strand of JAISAX010000097.1, from coordinate 2,436 downwards.
GGTCGATTATCACCAGCAACCAGCCTCGCAGCAAGTTCCCCCTCTCCTGTTTGAAGGTTATCTCGGCGCCAGCACATTGCGCTCCTGGCATAAACGGCACGCTCCCGATGCCATCGCCTGCGACGACCTGAAGATTACCGACCTTGCCATGCAAATCGGCCTGGTGCCAGGCAAAGAGATAGCCATTGCCTGTACTCGCATCCAGAATACGGCCGGAGCGCCTCCTCACGCAGGCATGGATCAAAATGGCAACGCCATCGGGGCCACCGCCGTGGACATTCTTGCAGGCATGATCCAACGCAACGAACGCGGCATCCCGGCCATCCCTGGCCGAACCCTCATCGAAAGCACCTGGCAATCCGGCTGGACCGTAAGCCAAACCTAGATCTTCTCAGGAAGCGTCCGCATCCCCTCCCCCTCCCCTCACGCACCTCATTGCTCTATAGATAGACCTTCAGGGTGATTGTCAGTTTTTCTGCGACACTGCACGTTCGGCCTGAAGATGAATGCACCTCCAGGCTCACCCATCCCAGCGCGCGGTTTCACGCTCATTGAATTGCTGACGGTCATCGCGATCATTGGCATCCTTGCGGGCATCATGATTCCGGTGGTGGGACGGGTGCGCGCCTCCGCCAACAGCGTCTCCTGTGCATCAAACCTCCGCCAGATCGGCACGGCCATCCAACTCTACGCCGACGAAAACAAAAACCGTCTCCCCAACCCCACATGGTCGGGCATTCAGGTCCAGTTCAGTGCCGATCCTGATATTCTGAATACATCCGATCCCGTCCGGTACAACCTCTTCACCCACCTCGCGCCCTATCTTGTCAACTTCACCGGCACCGGAGCCAAACGTTTCGATTCCCTCGCCTGCCCGGCCTGGCTTCGGATTGCCACCGACCTGACAAAACCCTGCTACCTGGCCCGCGATGAATTCACACGCTCCGATGGCTCCTCATTCCGACCCTGGGGCAACGCCAGCAACGGCACCCCCGCATCCACCACTCACCACGATATCGAAACTCCCTCCACCACCTGGGCGATCAAGGATATGGACAAGAAAAACTTCACCAACACAGCCGCCAATTATTATGACAGCTTGCCCAATGACCCGGTTCATGGCGGCCACCGCAACCAACTCTACTTCGACTGGCATGTGGCCAAGGCCAAGACCAACTAACCCCTCCCCCCCCCCCCGGATGCACAACAATGCACACCCACAACCCACCAATCCAGAAAACAGCAACCAACGCCCCCACTCCATAACCTGCCACTCTCCTTCGCCCTCCAATCACAAAAAAAGTCAAACACTCCCTATGAACACCAAACACGTATTCAAAAACCCGATCCTCGTCATTGCCACCGGCCTCCTCCTGGCTACGAACCCGCTCCACGCGGCACAGTCCCGCAACGTCCTTGATTCCACCTTCACCGACGGAACCCGCTCCAACTGGTTTTCCGTAAAACCCAGCTCCGGCAATCCGGCAACCCTGACCGTCAACGACACCCCCGCCACGGCCATCGACGGCAACGGCCTCTTCGTCGATCAAGGCAACACCTTCCGGATGGTCGTCGCCACATTCGACACCGTCACCCTCGCCAATACAGGCGATTACATTTCTCTCTCTTTTGACATCCGTATCTTTGACTCCACTACCACTGCCACGACAACCAATGAGACCGGTTTCCCCTCCGCCGACAATGCCCTGCGCTTCGGATTCTATAACGCCAACGCCACTCCCGTCACCGCCGACAACACCACCGACTCCAATAACGATTACGGATACATGAGCCTCGGACTCCCCTTCGGCCCCGACACAACCAATATCACCAGCACCAAATTCGCCAAGGAAGCAGGAACGAATTCCATCATCCTCACCGGCAACGACATTCCTTCACTGTCAGCAAGCGGCAGCACGGGAAACCGCATCCACAATTCCGATACATACACCGTTACCTTCACCATAACCAAAACCGGAACAGGCATCTCGCTCTCAAGCACGGTGAAGGACGCTGACGGCAGTACGTTATTTTCTGTTACGGGCACCGACTCCAGTATCAACAACGCCTATACCTCGTTTGATGAAATCGCCTTTGGCTCCAGTGCCGACATCGGCTATCGCCTCGATAATGTAAGCGTCACTACCAATGTCAGCCAAATCCCTGAACCCGCGACGAGCGTCCTCATTACAGGAACCGTCATCCTTGCCGCCATTGTGACCATCCGCCGCAGGCGTGCATAACATCCGGGAGTGTCTCCCGCCGCCCCTCCCCCCCCGCGTCCGCCGCGCCCCCGCCCCCATGCGCGCGGAACAGGGCCGGCATCCTTTCGTGGCTTTCGACGCGTGAAACCCGCATTGCGGATTCCCTTCGGTCGGCTGGCGCCTTCGGCTCAGGTGACCAGCCTCCCACCGCGTCGCCGCGTCAGTTGCCACC
>JAISAX010000061.1 GCA_031266495.1 Opitutaceae bacterium | reverse complement strand
CTTCAGGGCGGTGCGCTCGTAAACTCCTCCTGACTGGAGGAGTTTTTCTCCTGTCGGCCTCCCTGGTCGCAGCCGGAAGCTACACGCTTACCACCAAGGCTTCGGACAGTGGATTCGATGGATGGATTGACCTTGCCAATCTTTCCAACTCCTCGGGCGTTCGCCTGGAGGTTGGCAATGTAACCTCGACCAATGGGAATGGAGCCTACGCCCGGTCATCAGGTATCCTGATGTTCAATCTCTCGTCGCTCTCCGGGACGATCGATTTTGCACAAGAGGAAATCACGTCGGTTACGCTTTCCTGGCATGTCATCAATGCCTATGGATCTCCGGTTGTCACCGTCACCCACGGCACCAAAGCAACGCCGGGACTGGTCTATAATAGTACGACTGGTGATACTCCCTCCTCCGCCACCTTCCTCAATGACACGTGGACGGAGAATCTCGGAAATGCATCCGGGACAGGCGGGCAGACCGTTGCCCTCGGCGTGACCGCGGCCTTTCTCGCCGACCTGAAGGCCGGCAACACTTATTCCAGCTATCGTCTTGTTCAGGCGGATACGTATGTCGGCCCGGCGATAAGCCAGGGGCCTTATGGCGCCTACATCGCCTCTTCCGAAAACACCTCCGGCTATCTTGTCCCCACGCTGACCATCACGACAAAGGCTGTTCCCGCGCCGGCTGTGCCGGAGCCAGCCCGCGTCGGGGCGCTGCTGGGCGCCGGCGCCCTGTTTGCCGTATTGGCCGCCAGAAGACGGCGCTCATCGTAATTGAATTCCCGTTACAAACAACACAGCCTGCCAAACCATGAATACGACCTTCCCCCGCCTGACTTGCCGCCGGGCGTTCACGCTGATCGAATTGCTGACCGTCATCGCCATCATCGGCATTCTTGCGGCCATCATCATCCCCACCGTCTCCAGGGTCCGCGAAAGCGCCCGCCGGGCGGAATGCGTTTCCAATATCCGGCAAATCATCGCGGCGGCCCACCTTTTCGCCAACGAGTACAAAGGCAATTTCCCGACAACCAACGAGGCCTTGCAGGGAATATATGCCCCGGCCCCGGGCGCCACTCATGACGGTGGATTGATAACCGCCCTGCTTCCCTATGCCTCCGAAAGCAAAAAAATCTTCTACTGTCCCGGTGCCAAAACAGAATCCGTCACCTACGCCTTTCAACTGACGAAAACGGGCGCAGAGGGCACCGCAAGCGGCCCTTTCTGGCAAAGCGGTTATTACTGGTTTATTTCCCTTTCAGGCGTCCTGCCGGACAAACCCTCATTCCCCCAAAACACGAGCGGTGATCCGCGGCGCCTCCTGGCATCATGCTTTTATTCAGGGACGCTTCCGCATGGAGGAAAACTGAACGCCGCCTTTGCCGACGGCCACGTATCCGCCTACGACGAACGGATAGATCTCGTTCTCGGCTCCGCCGAAAATTTCAAAACCCTGCTTCCCAAATAATCCGTCCCTCTGCGCTTCCTCCCGTTTTGGCAGAAGCGAAGGATGGCGAATTGTCCCCGTATCTTCCCCTTCCCCTCCTTCCTTCCCCCCCCCCCCACACACACACAACCACACACACACATATACGTATCCTCTTTTTCCCGTCCCGATAAAAACCGTCCTTTGAAAACAATGACAAAACACCGTCCTCTCATCCTACTCGTCATGCGTTTTTGCATACGCCTCCAGGCCTGTTGCCTGCTCATATCACCTGGTGTTGGCGCCGCCTCCGCCGAGGCGGCCCGAAGCGCCGGCATCTGGATCGAGGGCGAGGATGCCGTCTCCACCAACTTTCACTCGGGCAAGGTCGTCAACGTGGACAGGAATGGCCCGTCGGGAGGCATGTTTCTGCGTCTTTTGACCACCTTGGGAAAGCCGGACCATCCCCGGCCTCCCTATTTTGCAAAATACAAGGTCAACGTTCCCGTGGCCGGGCATTACCAGATCTGGATCGCCAGCACGCCCAACAACACAAAGTGGGCCAGCCCGTTGAGCTGGAGCGTGGACGGAGGCCCGGAGACCTCCCTCAACGGCAAAGTCTGGTCGGGCGCCTCGTGGGGCAAACCCGCCGACAAGTGGGCCGGCTGGGTTTTTGGATGGACGCAAGCAGGCGCTGTCGAGCTTGACGCGGGGGAGCACGAACTCGAAATCCGCGTCACCGAACCGCGCGAACCGGGAAGCGAAATATACGTTGCCTGCGTCGATGCGCTGCTCCTCACCACGAGCAAGTCGTTCCTCCCGGTCGGCAATCATCCGCGCTATTCTACCCAGCCTGCCTGGGAAGAACGCCTGAAAAACTCCTCCGAAAGCGAATTCGCCGAATCGCTCAACCACAGGCTCTATTACGAAATCATCGGCACGACCAGGGAGCAGGTTGGCGAGGAGACTTCCGCCAGGGTTTTGGCAAAAATATCGGCCCGCCCCCTGCCCGCCGCCGATGATCGTTCGCCCGGCGTCACTGAATTCGGACTACACGGCATGGAACGCCCCTTCATCACCATCAAGGGAAATGCCCACACGCCCGAAGTCACCCGCGCCTACGAACTGCTGGCCCGCACGGGCGTGGACAGTTTCCGCACCGCGGATTCCTGCTGGCACCGGCTCACCCCCGGCGACAATCGCAACGATACCGCCAGGCTGAACCTCGATTTCGGCGACCTCGATTTCCAGGTGGACAGCGCGAGGAAATACGGGATGACCCACCTCTTCACGGTGGGCTATCCGCCCGCCCCGATGACAGTCGGCAACCACTTCCTCTCCGCCTGCGCCCCCAGGTATCACAACCTCTACAAGGACTACCTCGCCGTAATGCTTGAACGCTACAAGGACAAGGGACTGCGCTGGGTAGAAATGGGTAATGAGGTGGACGCGCCCGCCGTCTGGTGGATCAACTCCACTCCAGAACAATACGTGCAGGAAATGCGCCTCGTGCACGAAGCCACGCGCCGGCACGCGCCGGACGCCCGCACCGTGGCCTTTGCCTCCACCTATGCCCGGGATGAGGAACATGGCGGCAAGAACGGCGGACGCCGCTTTGTTTCCAGGTGCTTCGACCTTGGCATCGACAAGTATTCGGACGCTTATTCGCTGCACCATCACACCGCGCTCAATGCCAGGGACTTCCCCGCATTCTTTCGCCGCGAGCTTGAGCGCGCCGGAGCTCCGGGTTCGGCGAAAAAACCCTTGCTCAACACCGAGCAAAACGGAGGAACGTATCCGTATGATGGAGTCAAGGCCTTCGCCCGCATGTTTTTTCTCTATGACATGCCGCGCATGGATTACTTCATCGCCCGCGATTTTTATGAAAACGGCAGCCTGCTCGCGTGGGGCCTGTTCGACATGGACTGGCGCCCCAAGCTGCGAATGCTGGCGTATTCGTTTTCCGTTGACGCCATGCGCGGCCGCCAGCTTGTCGGCATAGCCCGGCCCGCGCCCGGAGTCGAGGCTTACGTTTTGAAGCGTGTCGAATCCGCCAGGGGTCGTCCTGCCACGCCGGGCACGGATGCCCCCTATAGCATCGTTCTCTGGAAAACAGATCGCGAGACGAGGAAGCTGTCCGCCGATGCGTCAATCGAGCCAGTTACGGTCAACGCCGGATTGAAGGGTGCAAGCTCCGCATGGCGATGGGATCTGGAGCCGGTTGAATTCGACAAAAACGCGCCGTCATTTTCCGTTGGTGACGAGCCTATCGCGATCTACACAAAAGAGCTTCCCGACTGGAAACTGCTCACTCGTGATGAATACCTGGCCACGGTGGAGGCCGGAGTGACCAGCGCTCCGTTGCCGACCGACGCCCGGTAGCCCTTATGGAGTGCGGCGATTTGTCGCTGCACTCCATACCACTGCCTCTGAAAATGTCAGACAATCTTACTTAAGCACCTGATGTTACGCGGATCGACTGTAGGGGCGTCGCTTGCGACGCCCGCGCCAGGCGGAGAGAATTGGCGAATCTCCCGTTGCGACAGGTCCTCGCGGGCTTCGCAAGCGAAGCCCCTACAGTCGATCCGCGTAACTTCAGTTAAGCACTCTGAAGTTACGCGGGCGGCCTTGAAGTGGCACGGGCTTCCAGCCCGTGGACGACGCGCAGCGTCGCCCTTTGCCTCCAGGCAAGATCATTTGTTTGAGAGAATTACAGTTGTTTACAGTGAATGACACGAAGGTGAGCAAGGAGGCGGCGCTGCGCGCCGTCCATGGGCTGGAATCCCGTGGGTTTGAGTTGCATGGCCATCCTCTGGCCATGTTCTCCGGAATCATGGGCATGGAAGCCCATGCCCGGTGCTCCGCACCGTCTGCGGGCGAGACGCCCGCACCACGACGCTCCGCGTGACATCCGTTAAGCAGTATATTTCCGGTTCGCCCGGATGAGCGCGAGCCGCTGGTCCACGGCGCGGCGCGTGGTCAGCGCGTCCTCGGGCGTGTTCAGGCACCAGTCCACGAGCTTCGCCGTTGTCGTGCGCGCCACATGACAGCGCGTGTCCGACGCACCGTAATAGAGCAGGATCGTCCTGGCCCGGTCGGGAAGCTGCACCCAGCCGTTGGTGAATGTCACGTTGGATACGTCGCCGATACGCTCACTCTCGTAAGGCGCCAGGAAATGGCCGCCGGGCCGCGCAATGATTTTTGAAGGATCGTCGAGCGAGGTCATGAACGCGTAGAGCACGTAACGCAGCCCCGCCGCGCAACCACGCACGCCGTGCGCCATGTGGAGCCAGCCTTGCTGCGTCTTGATCGGTGCGGGGCCTTGGCCGTTCTTCGATTCCTTGATCGTGTGGTAGGCGCGTTCGTCGATGATCTTTTCGGGTCCGGTTTTTCCGGTCGTGATGTCCTTGCAGAGCGTCCAGCCGATGCCGCCGCCGCTGCCCACGTCGATAAAACCGTCCATCGGCCGTGTGTAGAATGCGTAGTGTCCATCTACATACTCCGGATGCAGCACGACGTTGCGCTGCTGCGAGGCGGGGGTGCGCAGGTTCGGCAGGCGTTCCCATTTCCTGAAATCGCGTGTGCGCACGATGCCGGCCTGGGCCACCGCCGAGGACAGGTCGGACGGCGCGGCCTTCGGGTCGCGCGACTCGGCGCAGAATACGCCGTAAATCCAGCCGTCCTCGTGCGGCGTAATGCGCATGTCGTACACGTTGGTTTCCGGAGCGATCTCCGGCAGATCGACCGGCTCCGGCCAGAAACGGAAACCGTCGATGCCGTTTTTCGATTCCGCGATAGCGAAAAAGCTCTTGCGATCGTACCCCTCGGTGCGAACGACGAGGCACACCTTGCCCTTCCACAAAAACGCGCCGGGATTGAGCGTCGCATTGATGCCGAGCCGCTCCATGAAAAACGGATTGGTCTTCGGGTTGAAATCGTACCGCCATTCGAGCGGCGCGTGGCGATCCGTCACCACCGGATAGCGGAAGCGCTCGAACACGCCGTTGTCCCAAAGCGGATCGACGGGATTCTTGCGGCGCAGGAAAGCCTCGTGCGCGGCGCGGACTCTTTTGACGCGGTCCGCAAAGACGGCAGGCGTGGATGAAGATTTCGGGGTCCGGGATGCGGATTTTTTCAAGGACGGCATGGTGATGGAAACGGATTTTCTCCCCGTAACTGCCGACGCAAACCGGCGGGTCGCCAGCCGGAAATACGTTTGTCGCCGTTTGTGTTATGCAATGCGTTGCGCAATGGGATTGCCGCGTTCGGACGAATCCTTCTGACTGGAGCGACATCCATGCCGCCCGTATCCGATCGCGATCATCCATCAGACAGCGCCCATGTGCCGCTCTCGGCGATTGCGCGCGAGGCCGGCGTGGCCACCAGCACGGTTTCGAGAGCGCTTCGCAGCGACGCCCGCATCGGAACAAAAACCCGCCAGCATGTGCAGGCCGTCGCGCAACGCCTCGGGCATCGGTCGCACCCGCTGGTCTCCGCCCTCATGGCGCAGGTGCGCAATCGCCGCCCGCCCGTCGCACGCTGGAATCTCGCCTGGCTCGACTTTCGGGATACGTCGCAGGACTGGCGCACCAACCACGTTTCGGCCGCGTTTCACAACGGAGTCCGCGCCCGGGCCGAAGCCGCCGGCTACGCATTCGAACGGGTATGGGTTCGTGACCCCCGCCTGCGCAATCATCCGGCCGGTTTGTCCGCACGGCTCACCGAAATATTGCTCGCCCGCGGCGTGCGCGGCCTGCTCCTGCAAGGTTTCAGGGAAGGCGCGGACGGGACGGCAACGGCCATTCCTGTCGATCTCGGGAAATTCGCGATTGCGGGCGTGGGCACGGCCTTCCACTCGCCCGCGCTTCATTTTGCGAGCAACGACCAGCACCTCTCCACGCAGCTTGCCGTGCGGGAACTCCGGAGCCTCGGTCATCGCCGCATCGGCTATGTCGGGGAACCGTTGACTGAGACGGTGGTTTCGCACCGGTTTGTGGCCGGCTATCTGGCCACGATGCGACAAACATTCGGGCTTCGTCCGCTCCCGCCGCTCGTCACGCTTGCCGACGACGTCTTGATTGACTGGGTAAAAACACATCGTCCGACGGTGATCATTTCGACGGAGCCTCACATCCCGCGCGTGCTGCGCGCGCACGGGTATTCGGTTCCGCATGACATCGGTTTCGCCCACCTGCATGTGGCGGAGGATGACGCCGTGACGACCGGCATTTGCCAGCAAAGCGAGGCCGTCGCCGCCGCCGCGACCGATCTGCTGATCGGCGCGCTCTCGAACAACGAAACCGGTGTCCCCGCCCACCCCCGCGGCGTCCTCATCCCCGGCCGCTGGCGCCGGGGCAGAACGGTGAGGAACCTGCGTGCGTAATCCGGCACATCAGGACAACGCCTTTCTTACGGGTTGATCAAAAACAGCGACCGTCGGTAAGCTTGGTCACCGTCGAGTCGCGCCTTGGGAAGCTGCTCCACATGGCCATCAACGAACACCACAGGCACCTTGCCCGTGCCGCGATCGCCAGGTGAATTGCTCACTGCAATGCCATTGGCCCAGTTCCATGTCTCGATAAACCAACTACCAACCGGAGGTGTTTGCGTAGTTGTTTCCCCTGCTGCCGCCAAGACCGTGCGCGACGGACTGTTGGTGATTTGATGCAGGGTAATTTCACTTCCATCCGGTTTGAAAATCTCCCGGCTTGCCCCGTAGTCGCCCTCACCGCAATGCCGGTTGGCGGCCAGCGTCGGGTCCACGTAAACCTCGTTGATCGAATACTTGCCGCCCTTGTAATCCGTGAACCGCTGCCTGCCTGTCGTCGGCAAATACGTATTCAGCCCATTGTTCCAGTTCGGGTGGGCGATGCCGGTATCCGTCCACAATGGTGCGGTAAAACCTTTATCCTGCCCCAGCGGTGGGAACCGATCCTTGTTATCCGCCAGGTAAAGCTGCACGGCCTGTCCGATGGATTTGAGGTTGGAGAGGCTGCGCGTCATGCGGGCGGTTTCCCGCACTTTTCCGACCGTGGGAATGATGATGGCCGCCAGAATGCCGATGATGGCGATCACCGTGAGAAGCTCTACGAGCGTGAAAGCGCGGGGGAAGGGGGCGGGAGACTTCATTGCAGGGGAGGGGGGGGAGGGAGATTAAACTTGGCGGCAACGCCGACGCAGACCAGCGCCAATCGCCAGGACGCCAAGGCCCAGCAGAACGGCCGCCGTCTTCGGTTCGGGGATAACGGAGTTGGAGGTAATGCTCACATCCGTCAGCGTGATGGAGTCGAAGATGTTTTGATTGGAAAGCGTAATGGCAAAGGTGTCGAAGGTGATGTAGGTCGAGGCCACGGACCAGGTGTGGCTGTAACCACTCAGCCCCCCGACTTCGAACAAGATACTCAGGGAGTTCGCATCGGTGCGCGTGATCGTCCAGGTGATGTTGTATTCGATCCCGGATACAAATGTCCTGGCTGTGCCCGTTGTGCCGCCCGCCCCTCCCCCCGTGACCTCGGTATGGGCGCCATTGTTTCCAAGGGTAGCACTATCACCTGTTCGGGCACGGAGCCCTCCATCGAAAGGAGACTGGGCGGTGTTCACCCGTGGACGCACCGCGACCCGATAACCGGTGTAGCCACTGAAGGGACTCCCCGAGCCCCCCGTGCCTCCGAGGCCATCGGCGGATATCCGGCTGCCACCCGAATCATAAAGACCGAAGCCGAAGAGATTGGCCCCCCATGTGGAAGGGGTTCCCGTAAACGTCGCCGAAAACTTCAGGGACATGCTTACCGAATCGCCAACATTCGACAGGCTCGCCGGCGTGAAATAGGTGAGGACGTGCCGAACCGTGTCCGCTGTGCCGTCATTCGTGGTGAACTGCACGCCGTCGGTCACGGGGGTTCCCGGGCTGGTGGCGGAATACCAGACCTCGGGCACGATGGTGGTCGCCTGCGCGAGGGGCAAAGCGACGAGAGCGGCGAAAATTGAGGCCAGGCCCCGGGAACGGCTGCAATTTGGGACGGGAGTTTTCATGATGTTGGGTGAGTTTTTCAGGTTACTGTTTACAATATACAAACGTTATCAAGCTTTTGGAATTTCTTTCCGGACAAGAAAAGACTGTGTGCAAAATAGGGCGCATAAAAAATCCGTGCGTCAATTGTTTTTCGCTTTATTTTAAAAAAATCCAAACAAATATTTATTCCTGTTCTCATATTCCAAACACTAACATTCGCTTTTTCTCTCCTCTCCGAATCTCTCCGGGACGCCTTTCCAGCCATGCAAAACCTCACCCTCGAAGTCTCGCTCAAGCCCTTCTGCAATCTCGACGACGCGGCCACACTCGTCACCTGCGCCGAAGCCTTCCGCCAATGGGATCACCTCGCCCGCCACGCCTCCGCCATTTCAATTCTGTTCTGGGCTTCCGACGGCTCCGAAATCCTCGACTACACCGGCGACCTCGATGCCGAAATGGAATGGGCGCGCTACGTCGGCAACAGCAACCCCCACCTCGACAGCATCCCTGCTGACCCCGAAAAAAAGAGCCTGCACTCACGCGCCTGGCTCTATCGTCCCGATGCCCGCCCCATCACTTACCGCCGCCTCTCCGCCATCGCCCGCGCTTGGCGCGAAGCCGCGGCCGCCGCCCCCGCCACCAAGGGCAAGCCTTTCCGCGTCGGCCTCGCTTTCGACCCGGGCGGCGAATTCGCGCCCTCCGATTTCAAATACAAACGCCATCGCGAGATCTGCCTCTCCGACACCATGGGCAAGGCCAGCTTCGTCTGCTGCTATGGAATCCTGAATTCCGATACACGCCGCTACGCGGCCTTCCCTGAAGGCATCCCTCAGGGCACGAGCATCGGCGCCTTTCTCGGCCGCCAGTTCCGCCTTCTCGCCGCCGACATCGGGCTCGACTACCTCTGGCTTTCCAACGGATTCGGCTTCGGGATGGAAACCTGGCTCACCATCGGTCCGCTCTTCGACGGCACGATATTCACCGCCGCCATCGATCCGCAAAAAGCACGCGACACCCGAGATCGCATCCTCGCCTTCTGGCGCGATCTCCGCAACGAACTGCCCGCGCACATTGGTATCGAAACACGCGGCACCAATCTCGGCACCGCCACCGATCTCGCCAGCGACGCCACTCCCCTTCGTGAACTTTACGAGGGCAAATTCAATTTCGCCCCTCCGCCCAACTCCCCCTGGGCCGCCATCAACGGCGACTTCGGCATCGAGCTGGCCGGTTACATGAGCCGCATTGCAGAGTTGCCGCCGGAACGCGCCGGTTTTCCCTTCCGCTACTACATCCATGACCCCTGGTGGCTCAATTCCCCCTGGCTCGACCGCTACGAAGGCCAGCCGCACGACATCTATCTGCCACTCGCCACCGCCCGCGTCGCCGCCGACTGTCGCATCCAGACAGCCGATACGCTCAACCTCCTCGGCATCGACGACTCGCACGGACGCATGCCTGAAATCGTTCCCGATCAATCGACGCCACATCTCCTCCGCGCCTGGGCCGAACGTCCCGACGCCCCCGGCCCCTTCGTCTGGCTGTATCCTTTCGATGAAATACACGATGCCATGTTTGGCAGTCAGCCCGCGCCCGGTCGCCTGTTCCATATCGACTGGTTTGTCCGCGAAGCCATCAACGACGGCCTGCCCCTGAATACGGTCATCAGCACCCGGACCTTCACCGCCCTTGCGGAACGCCGCACCCTTGATGTGCTCGCCGGTCGCGTTCTCGTCGCACCGGCCCCTCTCGACCCTGCCTCCGAACAGCGTCTTCTCGACCGGGCCGACGCAGGCGGGTCGCTGCTCGTTTACGGTCCGCTCGACACCGCCCCCGTCCTCCGTTCCCGGCTTGGACTCGCGCCTGCCGCTCCCCTTGCAGGACGTCTCGACATCCGGTCCTCCCTGCCGGTGCTGGACTGTTTCCTCACGGATTCGGAGCGAACAAGCCATTACGAGCACCGCTCCATTGCCTCCGCCGGAGCATTGACCGAGACCTCTGCACCGGACGCTGCAACGCCTCCGGTTGTCGCCGTGCGGGACGGCGAATCGCGCGCGCTGGCCGCGCATTTCCAAACGCCCTCCGGCGGCCTTGTCTGGTGGCTGCGCGCCCCCTTGCCTCTCTCCATCACCAAAGGCACCCATCTCCCCGTTCCCGACCGGAGAGAAGACGCCTTCCCCTTCTCCGAACTCGTCCGGCAGACGATCGCCCGCTTCGGTTGGCATATCAGCCGCTCCGCGCTTTCGCCCGCCCGGCGACGCCCCGTCCTCGGCATCCACCGCCACGCCAACGCATGGTTATTTTCCGGATACATGCCCGACACCACGGTGGAGCTTGTGCTGCGAACTCCCTTTGGCGTCCCCTTGCTGATCGGCTGCGAAACACTCCTCACCGAAAGGGGAGGCGCTTTCCGGCTGCCTCGCGCCTGGCGCCACGAATGCCGGGTCTTCATCGACGGGCAAACCACCGGCGTGGCCGGCTGCATCGAACGCCACCCGGCCCAAGTCGGCGTCACCCGCCGTCTTCTGGTCTCCGGCCTGCGTGACGCCACCCTCCGCTTTTTTCCGCCGCCCGACGCCGGCCCCATCACCGCCTTTGTCAATCTGCCATGGCCCTTCATCTCCGGAGACACGGCCCCCCTCAAAACCATCCAAACGCCACACGGTCCCATGCTCGCAACATCGGCCACCGTCTCCGGCGACATTCTCCTTTCCTGGTAACTTCCGTCTGTATTCAGAATGAAACCCGCCGTTATCCTCCTGCCACTCCTGTCCGCACTCGCCATCGCGCCCCTCGCATCATCCCTGCCGTCCGCACACCTCCAGCCAGTTTCAGACTCCTCCTCCTTTTCCCTCGGCGAGCAGGCCGCGCTCGTGGTGCAGCCCAACGGCATCCTCCGCTTCAGCGACCTCAGCCTTCTCCTCGATTACCGCGAAGCCGGACGCGGCACCCAACAAAACTCCACCGGAGCCATTGCCGCCGCCCCCGGCCACCCCCGCCGCGATGGCGACCGCTTCTGGATACTCGAAGCCGACTTCAAGCCCAAAACATCCCCCGCGCCGCTCGCCCTCCGGGAAACCCTCGAACGCAGCGGCCCAGATTCCTTTCGCCTCACCGTGACGCTCTCGGCCATCTACGACGGCACCGCCGTGAACTCCCTCCGCTGGACCATCCGCCTGCCCGTCGCTTCCTTCGCCGGAAGAACCCTCACTCTCGACACCCGTAGAATCCAGCTTCCGGATACACCCGTCGGTCGTTTCGACCTTGCCACCGCCCGCGCCGAGACCATCGGCATCCCCCTTGAAAACGGCATCCTCGAACTCCGCTCCCCCCTCCGCGTCCTCGTCGCGGACAACCGCCACTACGACCAGGGCCACTTCAGCCTCATCCTCGAACCCTGCGACCCGCCCGACTCGACCGCCATCCGCACCTTCACCTGTGAACTCGCCTGGCGTCCCCACATCTTCGAACCGCTCGACATCCGTGCCGCCGCCAATGTGGGCTTCGCCGACGACGTGGCCGGAGACCGCGCCGGCGGCTGGACAGACGAAGGCAAGGACCACGACCTGCGCGCCTTCCCCTCCGGTTCGCAAACCTTCGCAGGCATCCCCTTTTCAATTATCGACCCCGCCACGAACCACGGCCGGGCCGCCCTCACCTTCGCCGGCCCCCGCCGCGACTATTTTTTGAAAACCGCCGAAGTCGCCCCGCCCGCCGCCGCTCTCCGCACGCTGTATCTGCTCCACGCCTACGCCTGGGATCACCCGCAACATGAACGCCTCGGCACTCTCGTCGCCACCCATCCCGACGACGCCACCACGAAAATCCCCGTGCTCGCCCACCGCGACGCCGGCAACTGGACATCTCCCCATGACGCCCCCAACGGCCTCCTTGCCTGGCGCGGCTCCAATCCCCGCGGCAACGACATCGGCCTCTACCTCTCCCGCTTCGAACTCCCCGGAAAACCCGTTACTCGCCTCACCCTTGAAGGCTCCGGGCGCGTTGTCTGGATGATCGCCGGCCTCACCGGCAGCCCCGACGCCCCTGGGGCGGGGGGGGGGGCGGCCGCGCGGGCCCCCGCGGGGGG
>JAISAX010000736.1 GCA_031266495.1 Opitutaceae bacterium | reverse complement strand
TTGAGAGAATGACAGTTGTTTACAGTGAATGACACGAAGGTGAGCAGGGAGGCGGCGCTTTACTGCCGATCCGTCCACGGGCTGGAAGCCCGTGCCACGTCGTTCCGCGTAACTTCAGTCATCGATCTTGTCGGGACGAATCCATTCCTGACTCCCCGGCAAACGGAGCGGCAACTCGGAGTGGCCTACACCATCATCATGCGGGCGATTGTCGCTCTGGAGAATGCCGGAGTGCTGCAAAAAACCGGCGACGGCAAA
Organism: Opitutaceae bacterium; assembly: GCA_031266495.1. Next base: position 5,012 of record JAISAX010000736.1, on the reverse strand, counting down.
CGTGACCGCGTATTCTGCGCGCGAGCCATCCTCGATATTCTGGAGGAACCGGCGAGGTTGATTCCCCTCGCACCGTGGTAATATCTTGTCAAATACGACCGGCGTCCCCCCCTCCCCCCCCCCCCCTCCCCCCCCTCCGTCTTCGATTTTTGCCTTCGGGAGTGATGCGCCCGGTGTCCGGAGTTTTTTCCGGAGCCATGCTTACGTGTAAGCAAACACCCGGATTGCATTGCCCGCCAGGATGGAGCCTCATGCAGCCGCCTACTTGAAATATACCAAATCCCTGCGAACACATGAACAACCCGATTTCTTCCCTTCCGCGCCCTCTCCTTTCCACGGATACCGGCTTTCCCGCCTCGACCTCCCGCCGGCCTATCCAGGCTTTCACGCTGATCGAATTGCTCACGGTCATCGCCATCATCGGCATCCTGGCGGCGATCATCATCCCGGTGGTTGGCAAGGTCAGAAAAACAGCGCTCAAGGCGCAAAGCATGTCCAACGTCCGCAGTTGCGCGCAAGCCGCCCTGCTTTACGCGTCCGACAACAAGGACATCCTCCCCAACACCGAGGACACGCTTGGCGCCGACATCGTGCGCCGCGACACGCTCGAACAATACCTCCCCTTCAAGAGCGAAGTCTGGTATGACCCCGTGGTCGCCAAGGTGCTCGGCAGGGACAATTACGGCTATGACAGCACCGATTACCTGTGGCGCGGGCGCATCCGCTGCAACCAGGTGCTGTTGCGCAAGGACGGCGAATTCCCCGGTTACAAGGAACGCGGAACAAAAAGGCTGCGTATCCAGATCTCCACCGTGGTGCGACCCTCCGAAGCGATGCTTTTCGCCGGGCTTGGCTCCGGCCGGAGAGGCGGCTACCACGACGGTTACAGCCCCCTGGCCTTTGTGGACGGCAGCGCGAAAATGGTCAAGGCGGGCGCCCCGGCGGATACCACGAGCGTCATCGTCAACGAATACCAGAATTATGGCATCCCCGGCCAGCCCGCCGGCCTGAGAGGATTTGACTGGTAAGCTTCCCGACCCGGAAAACAACCGGCGTCACCAAATATCCGATACATCATATCTGGCCATCATGAATACAATACCACTAAAAACCGGTGCGGGGCTTTGCCTTGCACTCTGCATGACAGTCCCCGCAAGCGCGGCCCTCGTCATTGATGCCGGCAGCATTGCCGGCAACACGTACACCTATTCACTCACGCACGCGAAAGTTGCCGCAGGTGACTTCACCAGCGATGTGCTTTCCTCCAGCAACGTCCACACAAGCCTCTTCTGGACAAGCAATTCCCGCTCCGCCATCTCACTCGACACGGGAGCAACCGGCGGCGAGTTCGTTTACAAATTCGATTTCACGGACCTCGACTACACTATCAGCCAATTTACCATCGATGAAGCTTATCGTCGTGAGCAGGATGGAGCATCCTATGCTGCCAGAAACGCCACAGGATTCACCTCATATTACAGTCTGGATGGTGAAAACTGGATACAGCTCAATGAGGTTTCCCAAAACGTCGGCTACGCGGTAGCCGCACTCCCTGCCCAAACAATCGAACTGAGCGCTGTGACATCTGTCATCTACTACAAAGCCGTCATCACTTCATCAGGCTCCCTGGTCGGCAGTTACCCGGACGAGTACAACAACGGACACACCGGCATCAACTGGAACTACAGCACTGTCGGAACATTTAACGTCTCGTTCGAGCTTGCCTCCATCCCCGAACCCTCCGCCTGGGCCGCGCTGTTCGGCGTGACCGGCCTGCTCGCCGCCATCATCCTCCGCCACCGGCGGAGGTAACCCTTCCGGCCAGGCGTATTGGTATTTCCGTGACGCGGAACCGGCTTCCGTGTCCCTTTTCCGCTCCCTGTCTTTCATTCTCCGGACACTCATGCTTCCGCGCATCTTCCCCCTTCCACTCTCCGCGCTTGCCATTTCCTGCGCCGTCATTTTTGCCGTCTTTGCCCGCGCCGAACTCGCCATCAAGCCCGGCGACATCAAGAACGGACGCTACATCTACCGGCTCACCCGCGAGGACATGCAGACCCTCACGCTGGCCTCGGGCAAGATCCCCGACTGGGACTGGGTCGATGTCGGCAACAAGTTCTTCGATGACGTCCACTCCTTCTCCAATCTCCGGATGCAGGGCGGCAGCTGGGCCTTCATCGGCATGAAACCGGGTGCGTCCGCCGCGGAGTTCGTCTATAAATTCGACTTCGCCCCTGCCGGAGTCCGTCCCGTCGGCATGCGCCTGCGCGAAATCGTGCGCATCGAGCAGGACGGCGCCACGTACCAGAAACGTTCCCGCACCGGCTTCACCTCCTTCTACCGTGCCGGAGAATCCGGAGAATGGATACAACTCGACGGCGCCGCGCCCGATGTCGGTTTCCGCGGCGACAAGGAGTATCTGACCGATCCCCTGAAGCTGGACGCCGGCGCCTCGTCCGTCGTGTACTACAAGGTCGTCTTCATCTCCGACCGGCCCGTTTCCGGCGGCTATCTCAAAAAAGGCCAGAAAGACGCCGTCCCCGACCGCGGTGGTCCGCTCTGGAACTTCACCCGCACGGATCAGCCCGACCGCTTCTTCCAGGTCGTGTTTCAGGTGGAGCCTGCAAGGTAATTTCCGTCCCGCAGCGTCTTTTCTGCCGCCATCCACCTGATGCCTTTTCTCCTTCGTCACAGACTCCTCGCCATTCTCGCCTCCGCGCTCGCCGCCGCCACCGTTCACGCCGCCGCTCCGTCCGGCAGCCAGCGCCGCATCATCGACGACTTCGAGGACGTCGGCACATGGCGTCAGCGCGAATCGCGCGGGCAAAGACCCGGCGCCTGGTTCGCCTCCGACGTGTTTTTCGGCGGCTCGCGAAAAGAAAAACGCCACGGCGACTACGTCGGCGAATTCCGTTTCGCCATCGACCCGAATGCCATGCCGCCCGCGCGCTTCGGTTTCGAACGCGTGAAGGCCACCCTCCTCACCGTCACTCCCGACGGCATCGAATTCGACGCCAACCCCGCCGGTCACAACGCCGCGCTCCGCTTCACCCTCCGCGACGCCCGCCGCAAGCCTTTCATCACTGCCCCCGTCCAGCTCTCCGGCTCCGCCTGGAAATCGTATCGCCTCGATCTCGGCCCCGCGACCGTTCCGGACTGGGCGCAGATAAAATTCCCCGTCCACCTCCAGCGCGTGACGCTCGAAACCGACGCCACCGGCGACGGCAGCGTCTTCATCGACGACCTTGCCTTTACCGGACAATTTGCTCCCGCCGACCACCTCGCCATCCGGCCCGTGACGCCCGATGCCGGCCGCACGCTCGCCCACGATCCGGGCCAACCCGTGACGCTCGCCTGGCGCGCATCCAACGCCCTGCCCACTCCGCTCGACGCGACCGTCACCATCCGCCTGCACACCGCCGAAGGCGTGTTCCACCTCGAAAAATCCGTTCACCTCCAACTGCCCGCGCGCGGCCACACCGATGTCACACTCGCTCCCGGGATGCTCCCCGTCGGCGCCTGGCAGGCCGACGTCACTCTCGAAGCCCTCGCCGCCGGCGCACCGCTCAAGGCAACCTGCGACGACCCCTTCGGCGTTTTCATTCCCAACAACCGCCGCCTCAACACCCGCCCCATGTGGCTCGGCGTGCAGGACCAGCCGATCTGGGAAACCGAAGCCGAGCGCGCCCTCCATCTCGAATGGGCCAGGCAACTCGGCTCCGACGCCGATCGCGTGGGCGGTGGCGGCGCCCGTCTCGAAGGCCGCGACGGCCACTGGAGCTTCGAAAGCTGGAAACCCATCCTCGACGCCTGGCAAGCCGTCGGCATCGACGTGCTCTTCACCTTCTTCGAACTGCCCGCCTGGATGACCACCAATCCCCGGGACAACCGCACTCCCCCCGGGGACTACGCCCGTTTCGAAAAACATGCCGCGGAGTTCGGCGCCTTCATCGGAAAGTATCCGGCGGTCAAATACGTCCAGTTCTGGAACGAACCCGATTCCGGAGGCCCCGGCGCCGGTCACGGCTTCTTTCACGGCACCCGCGAAGACTACCTGAAAATGTTTTCCACCTTCAGCCGCGGCTTCCGCTCCACCAACCGGACCACGCTCCTCACCACCGGCGGCCTCACCCTTGCCGACGAAATTCCCGGCGCCTCCCGCGCCGCGATCATCGATCATGCCGGCGATTACGACATCGCCGCCTTCCATGCCCACGGCTCCCTCGAAAACTACGAAAGCAGACAACAAAAAATCGAAGGCTGGCTGCGCGAAGCCGGCATTGAAAAACGTATCCTCAATTCCGAGACAGGCGAACGCGGCGGCTACACGCCCGCCGACCGCTTCCGCCAGGCGATCACCCTCGTGCAGAAAATCGCCTACGCCAAATCCCGTCCCTCCAGCGAACTGTACCTCTGGTTCACGCTCCAGGATTACTGGGACATGGACCCCGAAGCCGACGACTCCTTCGGCCTCGTCACCTCCGGCAACCGCCCCAAACCCTCCTTCGTCGCGTACAACGAACTCATTCGCCAGCTCGCCAACACCGACCCCGCCGGCGAAGCCCGGTTCGCGCCCGACGTCCGCGCCCTCAAATTCCGCCGCGACGACGGCAGCCTCCTCTACGTCTGCTGGCTGCAAGGCGGCAGCACCGGCGAGCAACTCTGGCTGACCATTCCCGAAGGCCGGACCCTCACCGTCACCGACCTGTTTGGCCGCTCCACTCCCGCGCCGCAATTCGGCCGCACCGCCATCGTCGCGCTCGGCGCCGCTCCCGTCTATCTCACGACCGGCGCGCCCGGCGCCGCCGGTGAACTCGCCGCGAGTCCGCCCGCCGATATTTTTCTTACGGTGCCCTCCTCCGTCATCGTCAACGGAGACAACGGCGGCACGCTTCCCCTCGCCTTCCGTGAACCGCAAACGCGCGCCGCTTCAGGACACATATCGCTCCGTGACGCCGGAGCGCCCGATACCGTCACCCCCGTGTGGATACAACCCATCACGCTCGAAGCCG
>JAISAX010000720.1 GCA_031266495.1 Opitutaceae bacterium | reverse complement strand
CGAACGCATCGGCACGGAACTCGGCATGGACCCCGACGAAGTATTAAGGTTGCGGCAGATATCCGGTCTGGCCGAGGCCTTCGGGGACGAGGAGTTCTCCAAATCGTGGGAATAGGGCGGAAGCCGGAAAGTCGAAGGTCGAAGGTCAAAAGTCGGAAAGTCGAAGGTCGCCAGCGGCACCGCTGCGCGGAGCATCTTTCAAGGATGGCCCGCTGAAGCGGGCCGGTGATGACATCCGGCATTCCGACTGTTGACGTCAGACTGATCACCCGGGCGCCCGCCCGCCCGCCGGGCGGGGGGGGGGGGGGGGGAATGTGCAGACCATTGGCGCGGGAGCGCCTGGGACCGCCGGCATCTTGCCGGCACGCAGCGGAGTGGCCAGCCAGGTATTCCGGCAGTCATGCAGTTGCCTCCAGCAGGCGGGAGACGGGGCTCAGCGCGAGATCGCCGCGCCCGTGCACGAAGGAGGTGTAACAGATATAGCGATCGCCGTAACAGAATTGCGGATGCGGGTGCGCATGGTAGCGGGGGAGCGGCTCCGGGGGATAAGGCATATGCGAGACGATATCCACGGCACGCCCGGTTTTCCGGTTCAGAAACACCACCCTCGCGATGCCGGAGTGGCGTCCCGGAAAACAGTCCGCCACCACGCAACATTCGTCCACCGAGGCGTGGGCATGCGAGACGTGGTCGAGAGGCCAGATATTTTCGGGATCGGGATTGAGACCGGGACCGGCAGCAAAAGGGTCCACGCGCATGACGCCACGCCCGTAGTGGATATACCAGACATGGCGGCCGTCGGCGGACCACCATTCGTGACCATGCATATGGGCGGCGGCGGCCTGCGCGTCGGGGAAGACGGGACGCAAGGGGTGGCCGCGACGGAGAAGCCACATGCGATTTTCGTAGTCGGGACACTCCCCGGTCACGGGATCGGAGGAAAAGTCCTGGTTGACGAGGATGAGGTCCCCGTTACGGGGATCAGGGCAAAACTGGGCATGATTGTAGGCGCGGGAGGGCCGGGCCCGGATATCAACGGGAGAGCCATCCAGGGGGGCGCAGCCGACGAACCACTCGCGACCGATTTCGGCGTCGATGGCGAGAGCCTTGCGGTCGGCGGAGAAAGTCAGATGAGTAGCGATACGCCAGGGGCGGCGTCCGCGCACGATTTCGGCAGGGAGACGGTTGACGGGTTGCGCCCCGGCATCGGGCGCCGGAGCCCGTTTCCAGATTTCGGAGCCCGTGCACCAGTACACTTCGCCGGTGCGCCCGTCCACGGCGGGGGAAGCGTCGAGAAACTGGGTTTCGGGGCAATGGCGGACCTCCTGTCGTTCGAAATCAACGACAGCGAGAGTACGCCCGTAGTTGGCGTTGCCGGCGGGAGGAAAACCGCAATAGAACCACAGGTAACGTCCATCGTCGGTAAAACCCGGATTCGTATAATAGAACGACTGCTGGAGGGGGGCTGCGCGCCGCTCCAAAATATAACTCACAGCGCCGGACACCGGGTCGCGCCACGGGGTGAAAAGAGGACAGGTTTCGACGGAGCGGAGAGGGAGGGCCATGGGAGGGGGTTGTAAACAGGTCGGGAGGTGGATGCCAGGGGACAGGTCAGGGAACGGAGGGGGGGGGGAGGGGAGGAGACGCTTACTCGCCGAACCAGAAGATCGATGCTTCCGCCGATTTGGACGGTTTTTCCAGTGCAAGCAACGTCGCATCGTCGAGAGTTTTCACATGGCCGTCGAGATACAGTACGTTGGCTTTGTCTGAATGAATACGGTCCGGCCCTTTGGTGTAACGCATCATGGCGTCATAGGAAGAATCCAGCCCGTTATCATGCCCGTCACCGATCAACAAAGTACGGGCCGGACTCGAAAAGGCGACCAGTTGTTTTTGCAAAGGTTGATAGTCCGCCGTCACCGGTGTGCGGTTCAGGTCTGCATTCAGGCTGTAGGTGCGGGGCGCCTGATAGTTTTTCAGGCTGTTTTCGACAATTTTCGGTTTTTTTGCCAATTGCACCGGACAACCGAGCACGGAGCCCATGCCTTTCCTGACTTCTCCCGGTTGGAATGTCATCGCGATGCAGTCTATCCAGTAGTACCCGTTGGCGGGTGGCGGAAAAGGTTGCCTGGGCTTGCCGGGGAGCTCCTCTGAATTGGCCATCGGGATACGCCCCTTGTTGTCGTTAACGTGGGCCATCCAGATGGGATATACCTGGCGGAGGTTGGAGAGGCATTGAGCGGTGCGCGCCGATTCACGGACTCTTCCGACGGTAGGGATGATGATCGCGGCGAGGATGCCAATGATGGCGATCACCACGAGCAGTTCGACCAGCGTGAAACCACGCCTGCAACCGGCAGGCCGGGTTCGGATACGAAGGGAAGTTTTCATAGGACGGGCAACAGGAGATGGAGAACAACGAACGTTTTTTTTCGTCTCGGGAAGAACGGGTGAACTTTCGATAATGTATCTTGAAAATACAATTGAAGGCAAGTCGCTTCCGGCCGGGAAAAATCCCCGGCCATCGTAGCGGGAACCTGCCGAAGCGATGGCCGGTTGTTTTCAATAAACGCTCAACGCATTCCAGTCGCCATGGAAGCCGGCTGCGGCCTCATCGACCAGCGGCTGGGTCAGAAAAGAGGCGACATCCCGCCCCCACACGAAACAGGAACGCACACCATGCGCGGCATACACGGGGAATTCGGTCACATCGTAAATGCCCACACACAACTCTGCGGCGGATTTTTGTGCGTCGATAATCCGTTGCATCCTGACCACCTCCTCCAACTTGCTCGCCAGTCCCCGCTTCTGGAGCATGCCGCCGTAGGGAGCGACAAAGCGCGCGCCTGCGGCCAGCGCGAAAACGAGCCATGAAGCGGTGGGCACGATCGTCGCCATCACCTGAAGATCACGCCTCGACAAGGTCGCGATCACCTCGAACCCCGCTCGCGTCGCCGGCACCTTGATCCGCATTTTTTCGGGATCGATGGCGAGAAAAGCCTCGGCCTCCCTCAGCATCCCGGCGGCGGAGGCATCGCGCAACTGGTACCAGGCGGCAGGCGCGATCCGGCATACCTCCCGGAAAAATTCGAGCGGCGGACGTCCGGCCTCGGCCACGACTTTGGGGTTGGTGATGACGCCGGAAAAAATCCCCGCGGGGAAATGTTCCTCGATCAGTTTCAGGTCAGCGCTGGCGAGCCAGATTTTCATAGGAAGACGGGAGTGAATTATCGGGAATCGTTTGATGGTGATGTCGTATCGGAACAATGACAGGAATCGGAAGGAGGAGGGAGGGGGGGGGAGGGAGCGGCGGGGAAAATCACGGCGGTTCCATCCCGAGAACGCCATTCGGCGAGGCCACCACGCTCGCAGCCACCGCGCATGCGGTTCGCATCGCCCCGGCAAAACCGGCTCCGCCGTCGAGCGCCGCCAGCAAGGCTCCGTTAAAACAGTCGCCGGCTCCGACGGTGTTGACCACGCGCACGCGGCGCGCCGGAACATCGAAGCACTCCTCGGACGATGCGGGAATCCAGCGGGCACCTTTGGCCCCGCGTTTGACAACAAGGTGGCCGGAAAACACCCGCCGCACGCGCCGGATCATTTCGCCGGGAACAGCGGTCCCGGTGATCTTTTCGAGTTCGTACTCGTTCGCGAGAAGGAGCGAAAGCGAACCCGATACCGGTCGCAAACGTGCCAGCGTCCACGGACGTCCGAGAATGGGACCGGTATCCAGCGCGGTAAGCGCACCGCGCCGGACAGCCTCCCGAAAGCCTCGTGCGATCGATGCGAGCGGCGGATGCGGGAAACCGCATACCAGTATCCACGAAGGCATTTCCTTTCGCGCCGCCAGGCCGGAAGGCATCGCCACCGGCTGTCCGGGATGAAAAAACATTGCCCGCCCGTGCCGCACATTGGCCGCGGTAACATTGATGGCAGTCGATGCAACGGCCGTTCCGGAACCGCCTGCCATGCACACCTTGCAGCCGGCCTCATCGAGCCAGGAGCGGGCAAGCCTGCCGGCGGCATCCGGACCGAGCCGGGTGTGCAACTCGACCCGGGCGCCACACCGCGCCGCCACCCAGGCCGCATTCGCGCCATTGCCGCCGAGCGTCATGATGGGCGCTCGGGAAAGCAGCACGAGATTGTCCGGCGTCGATTCGGTGTGCCGCGGCCACTGCGGCAAGCGCTTCACGCCGGGAAACACGATATCGACGACGGTATTGCCTGTGACGAAAAGACTCATGGGTTGCTGGCAATCGTTCCATAAACGACAGGGCGGGTGGACAGATTCATGGGGAGAGTGTGGATACGTCCTGAAATATATCTGAACGCGCCGATTTTGTCTTTCCGTCCATTGACTTAATTTTATGCTCCGTTGACATGATCGAGCACAAACGATGGGATAATCTTGTTGAGCCTGACGACTGGTTTCACCTCGCGAGAACCCGGTTTTTCCCGGGACGTCTCTCGAAAATGCACACGCACGATTTCCCCGAATTGTTTCTGGTGGAAGAGGGCTCCGGGCATCACGAGATCAACGGGCAAAAGAAAAAACTATTCTGCAATGACCTCGTTTTTGTTCGATCAAAGGACTGTCATCGCCTGGAAACGCGAGGCGGCGGGGACGATGAGGGCGGATTTTTGTTGGTCAACCTGGCCTTTTCACCGCGCCTGCTCCGCGACCTCTCCCGACGTCATCCGGAAATCGCGTTGCTGTTCCCGACGCCGGACAAGTTGCCTGTGCGCCGGCAGCTTTCCGCGGCCCAAGCCGACTGGTTCCGCGAGGAAGTGCGGCATCTTGCAGATGGAGGACGCCGCCGTCTGCCGGTCGAATTTTTCCTGCTCGGGATCGCGTTGCGGCTGTCCTCCCGTCCCCCCGATCCGGTGACGATGGCAAAACCGGGGACTTGTGACGATATCGCCCCCGCCCCCCTGCCCGCCTGGCTGGCGCATGCCTGTACCGGGATCGGACGCCCGGAAAATTTCGTGCGCGGTGTGCCGGCATTCGTAAAGCTGGCGGGCCGCGGACCCGAGCATGTGGCGCGCACCTGTCGCACCCTGCTGGGCCAAAGCCCCACCGAACTGGTTAACCGGATACGAATCGCTCACGCCGCCCGGGAGCTGCGCCTCGGCGAGAAACCGGTGACGGACATCGCCCTCGAATGCGGATTTGGCAACCTCGCCCATTTTTACGAGCTGTTCCGCGTCGCGCATGGAGAGACGCCGCTGCGATACCGCCGCGCCCACCAGCATGCGATGCTGTAACCGGATATGTACCAATTATTCAATTACACGGCTGCGTATCTGCCGCTCCGCCTGCGTATCCGCCTCCGCCTGCGTCGCCGGTGGCGACGGCGTCATCAGAGGCGGAGGCGGCGTCCGGACCGGTCTCGCATTGCGCTGAAATCCGGACTTCTGACTCCCGACTCCCGAATCTGATATCTGGGGGGGGGGGGGGGGGGCGCGCCCCGGGGGGGGGGGGGGGGGGGGGGGGGGGGGGGGGGGGGGGGGGTGGGGGGGGGGGGGGGGGGGGGGGTGGGGTGGTGTGGGGGGTGGGGGGTGGGGGGGGGGGGGGTGAGGGGGGGTGGGGGGGGGGGGTGTGAGGGGGGGATAGTTGGTG